>DASXXL010000057.1:0-2306 GCA_036503085.1 Pyrinomonadaceae bacterium
AGCCGATGTGAAGCGCGTCGGCGTCGTATTGTCGGGCGGCAACATCGATCCGGATCAGCTTGCTAGATTAATCGATAGCTGAGTTCGCCGAGTAAAAACGAAGCAAGGTTTGCGAGGACGATCGCGCCGAAGTCGCGCCACATCGATCTCTTTCCCACCTCCGCGGCTGAACCGAACGCCAGCCAAAACAGGACGCACTCCGCGACGGGTGCGAACGTTTCCGCGACCAGCAGAAACGTCGCGCGCGAGTAGTTTTCCATTAGCAAAGGCAGCACGAGCGTGACGATCGGATACGTGCAGGCGGTGAGCCACAGTCCCGCGAAGATGCGACGCCGTTTCGAGTGGCGCGGCGAGAGAGTAAAAACGAGGATCGGTGTTTCGATCGCGACGGTGAACAGGTAACCGAGCGGCAGAAAACGCCAGAGTTCGTGCGGCGACATTCGTCAGAGCATCCTCAACAAGAACGGCGCTTCGGCGAGCACATGCGCGATCGCGATTGTGAAGTAAAGATCCCTTGTTTGCGTGTAGTCCGTGGCAAAACCCACCCACAAAATCCCGACGGCTACCAGTGCGACGACCAACAACGTCATCCGCGAAAATCCTTTGGGCGGCAGCCCAAAGTCCCAGAAACGTGGCGCGAGTAGCGGCAGCGCGAAGATCCAAACCCCGTAGTGCAGCATTTCGAGAAACAAGTGCACCGAGACGAGCATGTGACTCGAGACTTGCGGCAGCAACTGTGCGCCGGAGTGTTGCGTGATACGCCAGAAGAGCCCGTTGTCATCCGCGAGTGCGTTCGTTTGCGACAACCGCCAGATCATGACGGCGAGTGCGACCGGCACGAGACACAAGCAGCGGCGATATGTCTTCAGCCATTCGGGCCGCGTTCGTTTGACTTGTCGATCGAGAAACCAAAGCGCGATCAGCGGATGAACGTAGACCAGCGCGAGGCTGAAGAATTCCGGCCCAAGCCAGTTCAAGGCCGCGAGCGCGAGAGCTAACGGAATGGTCCAGGTCCAGTCAGACGTACGCTTCTGTTTGCCGCGTAACCGGATCAGGACCGCGAGCCATGCGAGCAGCAGCGTGTTCCACGTTGCGAGCACGCTCAACCAGGTCTCGCCGGACCAGCTCGCGTGTTCGTAAACAAACGGTAGCGAGACGTAAGTGGCCGTCAGGACTCCCAACCCCGCGAACGCGGTCACAAAAAAACTCCGCGACCTCCCAAACCGGGCAGGCAAGCGCATTAGAAAATAGCGCAACTCAAACCAGTTGTGCGGCCCCGCAAACAGAAACACCGTCACGATCGAAACCTGCAATGGCAACCAACTCGCGAACACTGCCGCCGTTAACAGACACCCAACAATCGCGGCGGTAAACACACGCCCGCCTTGCACGCGTTGTTGTCGTGCCGCGTGCCATCGCGCGGTGTCTAGTTGGAACGTTCTTTCCACAGGGATTACACGGATACCAACGGATCTACTCCGCTGGTCCGTCTTTCGGCTTCGTGGGCAGCAGCAACCTGATCGGCGGCGGATTATCCGCGTTGTCGGGCACGACTTCGATCATCATTTGACCCGCGGTTGCCTTACCTTGCTGCATGTTCTTCCCGAGATCTTTCCAGCTCAGATAACCCGGCGGTGGTCCAGCATTGCCACGTGTGATGATCGCCGCGACCCCAAGAACTGCGACGACTATGACACCCGCGGCGATCGCCTTACGCGCACGAGTCGCAGACGAACGGCGCGCGAGCCAAACACCAGCGAACGAAACCGAGAGAAACAACAACACGCCGGCCACGATCGTGCGCGTGGAACTCTGCGCAATATTCGCGGCGATCGTCGTGTTCGATCCGGTCGTGCCATTCACGGCCGCGCGCAACTCCTGAAAATCAGATTGCGAGATTTGCAGCCGTGCCTGCCAGAATTTCGCGTCGGGCACAATCTCCAAACGACGGCCCATCACCACTTTCGTTTCGGGCGGCTTCGGCGGTTTGGCGATATCGGCACTAACAGAAGCAACAGCGAATGCACTCAGAACAAGCAAACAAGCGAGGAAAAGCAGGGTTTTCATATCGAGTCTCCTTGGCGGGCCGTCATTCGAGCCACTAACGGCTCAGAAGCTTAGATTGGCCGCGTAGTGTAGAATCCTCTCAGAGGTAAATCAATTGGCTCGCGAACTTCGTGTTATCAGCAACAACCAAAAGGTCCGTCAACCCAAGCCCGAATGGCTTCGGATTCGTCTCGGCGATCCGACCAATCAGAACCAGGTTTTGCAGCTCATCGAAGGGCTGAATCTACACACCGTCTGTC
>DASXXL010000058.1:0-2179 GCA_036503085.1 Pyrinomonadaceae bacterium
CTAACGGTCTAAGATCTGACAGTGATGAACACACAACGCCGCATTGATTCGCTCGATCTGCTGCGCGGGATCGTTATGGTCGTGATGATGCTCGACCATACACGGGACTTCGTTCATAACGCGGCCCTGCAATTCGACGCCGCTGACCTCTCGCGCACTAATGTTGCCTTATTCCTGACGCGTTGGGTCACGCATTACTGCGCGCCGGTGTTTGTGTTTCTCGCCGGCACGGGCGCGTATCTGCAACTCGCCCGCGGCAAGAGCAAGTCGGAGCTGTCGCGGTTTCTCGTCACGCGCGGAATCTGGTTGATCGTGCTGGAACTAACCCTCGTGCGACTCGGCATGTGGTTCAGTCTCGACATCAGGATGTTTGGGTTTCTGCAAGTGATCTGGGTGATCGGTGTGTCGATGATCGTGCTTGGCGCGCTGATCTATTTACCCATGAAAGTGGTCGGAGGTTTTGGCCTCGCGATGATCGCTTTGCACAACCTGTTCGACAAGTTTCGTGTCGCAGGCTGGCGTGGACCAGGAACGCCGGTGCCGAGCTTCTTAGGCAAGCTGTGGATCGTGTTGCACCAGGCGTTCGAGCCGTTTCCGATCGTGAGCTTTCCGAGTCCGGTGGTGATCGTGATCTATCCGCTCGTGCCGTGGATCGGTGTGATGGCCGCGGGTTATGCGTTCGGCACGCTTTATCAGATGAGCGCGGAACGTCGGCGGCGCTTGCTGTTGGCGATCGGCGGAACTGCAACCGCACTTTTTGTAGCTTTGCGCGCCCTCAACATCTATGGCGATCCAGCGCCGTGGTCCACGCAGAAGAGCTTTGTGTTCACAGTGCTTTCGTTTGTGAACACGACGAAGTACCCGCCGTCGCTACTGTTCCTATTGATGACCCTCGGTCCGGCGATTCTCGCGCTGGCAGCTTTTGAAACCCGAGCCGGCGTGTACGGTTTCCTTGGTCGCGTGCGCAACTTCTTCGTCACGTTCGGGCGCGTGCCGCTCTTCTTTTATTTGCTGCAGTGGTTCACGGCGCACCTAATCGCCGTGCTGCTCAACCTCGCTTTCGGCAAATCAGTTCGCTGGTTGTTTCAAACACCGATCGACTGGGTCGGCACACGACCAACTTCGGGTTTCAATCTCGGCGTGGTCTATCTCAGTTGGATCGCCGGCGTACTGTTGCTATATCCAATTTGCAAGTGGTTCGCCGGCGTGAAGCAGCGACGACGCGATTGGTGGCTGTCGTATATATAGCCACAGACGAACACGGACTAACACCGATCGGAAAATTTTTTGAGTTCACCAAATAAGCGCGCCAGGGCGGCGGGTTGGTAGTTGGCGTTGAGACCGCTCGGGTTGGGTAAGACCCACAAAACAGTGTCGCCGATCGTTTCTTCCTGCCGGCCTATCGTTGCTTTCGGTTGATTGAACGCGGTGCGATATGCGCCCACTCCGAGCACGGCCAGGACGCGCGGCCGGTAACGCAACACCTTCGCACGTAACCGCTCGCCACCCGCGACAATCTCTTCACGAGACAGTTGATCGGCTGAATTCGTCGCGCGCGAAACGACGTTTGTGATGCCGTAGCCACTCTGCAACAACTCACGTTCATCAAACGGCGACAATAGTCGTTCAGTAAAACCACTGGCATAAAGCGCAGGCCAGAAACGATTTCCGGGCCGGGCGAAGTGATGGCCCACCGCTGCCGTGTAGAGTCCCGGATTGATGCCGCAAAAGAGAACGCGCAGGTTCGGCGCAATCACGTCTTCGACTGTCTTTTCAGTCGCGGCGAGGAGCTGTTCACGAGTGGGTTTCCACGGTTTGGTCACAGGCCACAAAGAGGCACAACAAGCACAAGGCAGGTGAGATTAAGGTACATATCAGTAAACGTCGAAGTGAGTCTGTTGTTTGGTGCTCTGCTTGGAGACGCGATCGATAACTGAGATCTGCAGCAGATAACGTCCGGGCTGCAGGTCAGTCATCGGAATCTCAGCGGCGTAAGGAATGCGCGTGAGATCCGCCACGCCTTCGGTCGTGATCTTGCGCAAAGCGGTCGTGAGCACCGGCTGATCGTCGCGAATCACTTGCACCTGCACAGCGACGTCCCGCTTGTGATCGACCGGCGCGAGCGTCGTGTTGTAAGCAAAGATCAGAAACCGCAGCGTCGACGCGCGTTTGAAACGAT
>DASXXL010000059.1:0-3560 GCA_036503085.1 Pyrinomonadaceae bacterium
CGTCGACTACCCGTACCGTCAGGAAAACAATCTTTACTACCTCACGGGCTTGAAGCAAAAAGGCGCGACGCTCGTGCTGCTCCCGGGTAACACGAAGGTGCGCGAAGTCCTCTTCATGCCCCGCCGCAACCCGCTCGCGGAGACTTGGACCGGCCACATGTACAGCGCCGAAGAAGCGAGCCAACTCTCGGGCATCCGCGAGATCTGGCTGGCGAGCGAGTTTGAGCCATTCATCAAATCGTTGCGCAACCGGCAGCCGTACCGGCCGAAACCGGAAAACATCCTGCTGTCGGATCAGCCGGCTACGACGACCTTGAGCAACGACAACGGTTACAACGCGCTCTTCGACGCGGCGGCGAAAAACGAAGCCGGTGTTTATTTGCTCGTGCCGGGCGGGGCTGAAAGTCGCGAGTACAAACAGGAGCAACGATTCGCGGCCGACTGGGCGCAAACGGCTTCGGGCTTCAGCGTGAAGAATGCGTGGCCCGTGTTTTCGCAGATGCGTTTGGTGAAGTCGCCGATGGAGCTGCGTCTGCTGCAGCACGCGGTCGACATCAGTATCGAGGCGCATCAGCGCGCGTGGGCCATGGCGAGCAGCGCGAAGTGGGAATACGAAGTCGATGCGATTATGGCTTACACGTTTAAGCTGCGGAACGCCGACAACTGGGGCTATCCCGATATCGTCGGCTGTGGTCCAAACGCGACGACGCTTCATTACATCGAGTCGCAGGGCGCGGTGAAACCGGACGATCTGTTGTTGATGGACGTCGGCGCTGAGTACGACCATTACACGGCGGACGTGACACGCACGTTTCCGGTGAACGGTAAGTTCAGTCCGGCGCAGGCGGAGGTTTACCAGATCGTTTACGACGCGCAGGAAGCGGTGGCGAAAGCGTCGAAGCCGGGCGCGACGTTGTCTGATGTGAATCGCGCGGGCACAGAGGTCGTGAAAGAGGGACTGTTGAAGCTCGGTCTGATCACGGACAAGGATGCAATGCCGCAGTGGCGCATGTGGTTCATGCACGGCACGTCGCATTGGCTGGGGATGAACGTTCACGACGTTGGCGGGCCGTCGAAGATCGTGCCCGGGGTCGTGTTCACGAACGAACCGGGAATTTACGTGCGGCCGGACGCGTTGGACCAGATGCCGTTCGGTTGGAAAGCGGAAGACTGGGATAAATTTAAAGCCGCAGTGCGACCGGCATTTGAAAAATACAAGGGGATTGGCGTCCGCATCGAGGACGATCTACTCATAACGGACAACGGCGTGAAGTGGCTCACAGAAGCGTTGCCGCGCAAGATGAGCGACATCGAAGACTTCATCGCCAAAGCTCGCCGCCCGACTGAGTAGTGCGCACCGATCCCCTTTCCCTGTAGCCCACGCTCGCGCTACTAAGAAGAAAGGGGATTTTCTTGGGTGTTCAAAAAGCTCGAGTCTTAGGTCTTTCGGAAGAAGCTCTTGAGTAACCCTGAGAACCATCTCAGGGCGTTTCGAAAAAATCCTTGTTTGGGAGGTGGCTCACCCGGGGCCACCTTCGCTTCTGCGCCCAGACAAGTAAAAAACTGCGCGGCCATCATCTTCGCCGTGCCTTGAATCATCCGTTGGCCCACGCTCGCGATTGTGCCGCCGACCTGCACGTCGCCCGCATACTTCACCTTCGTAATCGCACCCTCTTGTTGCAAGTCGAGATCGCCCGAGCCTTTCAAAAAACCAGGCGCGCCTTTGCCCTCGACCACCATGCGAAAGTGCTCGGGCTCGCGCAGATCTTCAAGCCGCACGCTACCGTTGAAGACACCTTTGATCGAGCCAACACCCGTACGGATCGTCGCCGAGAACGTGTTCTCGCCCGTGCTTTCGAGCCGTTCGCAACCGGGAATACAACGCTGCAACACGTCCGCGTTGACGAGCGATTGATACACGCGTTCGCGCGTGGCTTCGAGATCGTGCGTGCCTTCTAGCTTCACTTGTTTCTACTTCACCGCCGCTTTCGCCGCTTGAATCGCGCGCCGCGCGTGCACCTGCGCGAGATGACAACGATAGTCGCCGGACGCGTACAGATCCGAGTTTGGATCGACGCCGTCGCAAACGTGCGCCGCCGCGTCTGTGATGATCTGATCGTCGAGGTTCTTGCCATTCAATCCCGCTTCGACGCCCTGCGCGCGATAAGCTTTCAGGCCGACTCCCGTCACTCCGATCTGCGCTGACTTGCACGAGCCGTCGTCATTCAACGCGAGATGAACCGCGATCCCGACAACCGCAAAACCCGACGCGGGATGCGGCACTTTTTGGTAAGCCTGGCCGAAGCGTCCCGTGGGTTTCGCGATACGAATCTCACGCAGGATCTCGCCGGGCTGTAGATCTGTTGTCAGCAGATCGACGAAGAAGTCCGCCGCTTTGACAGTGCGTTCGCCGCCTGGTCCAACGAGCACCAGCTCCGCATCGAGCGCGAGCACCGCAGCCGGCCAATCGCCCGCCGGATCCGAGTGCGCGATGCTGCCGCCGATCGTTCCCTTGTTGCGCACCTGCACGTCGCCGATGCTCGCGGCGCACGCGGGCAGCAACGGACAGATACGTTTCAACAGGTCTGACGACTCGAGTTGATAGTGCGTCGTCGTCGCACCGATCAGTATCTGGTTGCCCTCTTCGCGGATGTATGCGAGCGACTTGATGCGCGCGATGTCGATGAGCAGTTGCGGTTGCGCGAGTCGCAGCTTCATCGCCGGGATCAGGCTGTGACCGCCGGCCAGGACCTTCGCGCCGTCGGGATCGCTCGCGAGCAACGACACCGCTTCTTCAAGCGTTGCGGGCGCCTGGTAGTCAAACGATGCGGGAATCATGCGTTACCGCCTTTCTCGTTGATAATTCTCCAAACGTTCTCGGGTTTGATCGGCATGTCGAGATGCTTCACTCCGAACGGCGCGAGCGCGTCGACGATCGCGCCAACGATTGCGGGCGTCGCGCCAATCGTTCCCGCTTCGCCGACGCCTTTCACGCCGAGCGGGTTCACCGGCGACGGCGTCTCGGTGCGATCGAGCTCGAAGCTCGGAACATGGTGAGCACGCGGCAGCGCGTAGTCCATCAGCGTGCCGGTGATCAGCTGGCCCTGTTCGTCGTAAACAACTTCCTCATACATCGCCTGCCCGATCGACTGCACAATACCGCCGTGCACTTGTCCGTCGACGAGCATCGGATTGATCACTCTGCCGCAATCATCGACAGCCACATAACGCAGCCACTTGATGTCGCCCGTTTCGCGATCGATCTCGACGACTGCGATGTGCGTGCCGAACGGGAACGTGAAATTCTTCGGCTCGAAAAAGTAAGTGGCCGAGAGACCGGGCTCGGTGTCCGGCGGCAACTCCTTCGCGAGGTGCGCCGCGAGCGCGATCTCGGCGATCGTTAGACTCGTGCGGCCTTCGGTCTGCGGTTCGGGAAGCGCGCCGGCTGGTCCTTCACCGACTGGATAAACGGGTTCAGACTGACCAGCCGCGCCTGCGGCGGCCGATTTCTTCACCGAGTAAGTGCCGCTTTCGAACGACCTGCGGCCGGCCTCGGCGCC
>DASXXL010000060.1:0-9466 GCA_036503085.1 Pyrinomonadaceae bacterium
GCTTGCCGGCGGGAACGAGCTTGCGAACCGGCCGGCGGTGGTTGACGTGCCGGTTGGCCGCGGACACGTGGTGATGTTTGCGACGAACCCGATGTGGCGGCATCAGACGCAGGGTGAGTTTTTCCTGATCTTCAACGCTGCGTTGAACTACAACAACCTTGACGCGGGACGTGGCGAAGGTCGCGGCGGTCGCGGTCAGAGCACGAGTACCGCTGGAGAAGATCAATAGGTCCTGGTCGACCTATAGGACCTATGGCCACTTTTCTTACGGACATCGAACTGCGCGTGCTGGGAGCGTTGGTGGAGAAGCAGCTCACCACGCCGGAATACTATCCGCTGACGCTCAACGCGCTCACCGCTGCGTGCAATCAGAAAAACAATCGCTATCCCGTCACGTCGTACAACGAGAACGAGGTCGCAGCCGCTGTTGAGACGCTGCGCGAGAAGAACCTTGTTTACGTCTTCTACGGCAGCACGAGCCGGGTGCCGAAGTACAAGCACGTCGTGCCGGAAGTGCTGCACCTCACGCCGCCAGAAACTGCGATCATGTGCGTGTTGATGTTGCGTGGACCGCAGACACCGGGCGAGTTGCGCGGCAATGCTTCGCGCTTGTATGAGTTCAGTGGTCTGGATGAAGTCGAGCAAACTCTTGCAGGCCTCATCACGCACGAACCCGATCCGCTCGTGACCCGTTTGTCTCGCCAGCCCGGCCAAAAAGAAGTCCGCTTCGCACATCTATTATCTGGCGCGCCGATTGAAATCCCGATTGAGCCGCTCACGCAAGCGACTCCAATCCCTACTCGACAGACGCTTGAACAAAAGGTCGACGCGCTGGCAGCGGAAGTCGAGAAGCTGCGCTTGCAGTTTGAAGAGTTCAAGAAACAGTTCGAGTAAAGCCATCCACAGATTACACAGATTGCTTCAAAGCCATCTGCGTAATCTGTGGATTGCCTTGCGTTTCACTGCTAGGCTCGCGATTCAGCTATGCAACCTCACGACCCACGAGTATAATGAACGTCCCTTATGAGCCTGGAACTCTTTCACCCAGCAGTAGCGCGCTGGTTTGCGCGGAGTTTTCCCGCGCCGACCGAACCTCAACTTCAAGCGTGGCCCGAAATCAAGAAGCAGCGTCACACGCTTATCGCGGCGCCCACGGGTTCCGGTAAGACGCTCGCCGCGTTTCTGTCCGCTATCGACGATCTCGTTCGCCTGGGTCTCGAAGGAAAACTCGACGACACAACGCACGTCATCTACGTCTCGCCGCTCAAAGCGCTGAGCAACGACGTGCAGCGCAACCTGCAAACACCACTCGAAGGAATTCAAAGAGAACTTCAGGCAATGGGCTTGCCCGAAGTGAACATTCGCACGCTCGTGCGCACCGGCGACACGCCCGCTTCGGAGCGCACGGCGATGACAAAGCGTCCGCCACACATCGTCGTCACGACGCCCGAATCGCTCTACATTTTGCTGACGAGCGACGGCGGCCGCCGCATGTTGCAAACCGCGCGCACGCTGATCGTCGATGAGATTCACGCGGTCGTGAGCGACAAGCGCGGTTCGCATTTGGCTTTATCCGTTGAGCGCCTCGAGCAACTAACTCCGCAAAAACTGGTTCGCATCGGGTTATCAGCAACGCAGCGTCCCATCGAGGAGGTAGCTCGTTTTCTCGCGGGCACGTCGAATATCGATGCGACCAACTTTCCGAACTGCGCAATCATCGATAGCGGCCACACACGCCAGCTCGACGTCGCGATCGAACTGACCGATTCACCATTGTCGGCGGTCATGTCCGGCGAGGTTTGGGAAGAGGTTTACGACCGCCTCGCCGAACTCATTCGCCAGCACCACACGACGCTCGTTTTCGTCAACACACGCCGCCTGGCTGAGCGCGTGTCGCGCCATCTGGGAGAGAGGTTGGGCGACGAAAACATCGCCGCGCACCACGGCAGTCTCGCCCGCGAACAACGCCTCGCCGCCGAACAAAAACTTAAAGCCGGCGAGCTGCGCGCGCTCGTCGCTACCGCTTCGCTCGAACTCGGAATCGACATCGGCGACGTGAATCTCGTTTGCCAGCTCGGTTCGACCAGAACGATTGCGAGTTTTCTGCAACGCGTCGGCCGCTCAAACCACACGGTCGCCGGTTTTCCGAAGGGTCGAATTTTTCCGCTCTCGCGTGATGAACTCGTCGAATGTGCGGCGATCATCGATTCGGTGCGGCGCGGTGAGTTGGACCGGCTGGAGATCCCAGAGAAGCCGCTCGACATCCTGGCCCAACAGATCGTCGCGGCGGTGGCGGCCGAAGAGTGGACCGAAGACGATCTATTCGCGATGATCCGTCGTGCTTATCCCTATCGCAATCTCGAACGCGAGCAGTTTGACGGGATCGTGCGCATGCTCGCCGAAGGCTTCACGACGAAACGTGGGCGCAGATCGACGTATCTGCATCACGACGCGGTGAACCAGCGTCTGCGCGGTCGGCGCGGCGCACGCCTGGCAGCGATCACTTCCGGTGGCGCGATTCCCGATACAGCGGACTACGCGGTCGTGCTCGAGCCGAGCGATCTGGTCATCGGCTCGGTCAACGAAGATTTCGCGATCGAGAGTTTGCAGGGCGACATCTTTCAACTCGGCAACACGTCGTGGCGTGTGTTGCGCGTCGAGCAGGGAAAGGTCCGGGTCGAAGACGCGCACGGTCAACCGCCGTCGATTCCGTTTTGGTTAGGTGAGGCGCCGGCGCGTTCGCACGAGCTGTCCGTTTCGGTGTCGCGCTTGCGCGAGGAAGTAGCCAAACGAGTTAATCCGGAAAGCGTGGATCTCGCTCCGGCAATGGAGTGGTTCGTCAACGAAGTCGGGCTCTCGCGTTCGGTGGCGGAACAACTGGTCGAGTATCTCGCGGGCGCGAAGATCGTGCTCGGCGTGATGCCGACGCAGGACAACCTCGTTCTCGAAAGATTCTTCGACGATAGCGGCAGCATGCAGCTTGTGCTGCACTCGCCCTTCGGCAGCCGTCTCAATCGCGCGTGGGGACTCGCGCTGCGCAAACGTTTCTGCCGCAAATTCAACTTCGAATTGCAAGCCGCGGCCACTGAAGACGCGATCGTCCTCTCGCTTGGACCAACGCACAGCTTTCCGCTCGACGAAGTTTTTCATTACTTGAATTCAAAAACCGTGCGGCAGTTGTTGTGTCAGGCGCTGTTAGACGCGCCGATGTGGAACATTCGCTGGCGCTGGAACGTGACGCGCTCGCTCGCGGTGTTGCGGCGGCGCGGCGGCAAGAAGATTCCCGCGCAGTTACAGCGCATGGACGCGGAGGATCTGTTGACTGCGGTGTTTCCCGATCAAGTCGCGTGTGCGGAGAACCTGCCGACCGGTGAACGTGAGATCCCGGCGCATCCGCTCGTCGACCAAACGGTGAAAGACTGTCTCGAAGAAGCGATGGACATCGACGGGTTGGAGCAGTTGCTGACCTCGATCGAGCGCAACGAGAAGAACCTCTTCGCGCGCGACGTGATCGAGGCCTCGCCGCTCGCGCAGGAGATACTCAACGCGCGGCCTTACGCCTATCTCGATGACGCGCCGCTCGAGGAGCGTCGCACGCGCGCGGTGTTTCAGCGTCGCTGGCTCGATCCCGAAACCGCGGGCGACATGGGCAAACTTGATCAGGCCGCGATCGATCGCGTGCGTGAGGAAGTCTGGCCCGACCCGCGCAACGCCGACGAGTTGCACGACGCGCTCGTTGAGCTCGGTTTCATCACCGCGGTCGAAGGCGCGGGGTGGCAGGAACTGTTCACTGAACTGAAAGCCGATCGTCGTGCCGCGACGCTGATCCGTGAAAATCCCTTATGGGTCGCGGCCGAGCGCCTTCCGCAGATCAAATCCGTGTTTCCTGACTCGGCGCTTGAACCAGCCATCATTGCTCCCGAAAGTGTTTCGCGCATGGCGTGGACTTCTGAAGACGCCCTCGTCGAGATCATTCGCGGCCGTCTCGAAGGCCTCGGCCCAGTTACTGTCGCACAACTAACCGAATCTTCCGGCCTGACCAAACTCGAGATCGAAACCGCCCTGCTCAAACTCGAATCGGAAGGCTTTGTCATCCGCGGCCGCTTCACCCCGGGCATAACCGAAACCGAATGGAGCGCGCGCCGCCTCCTCGCCCGCATTCACAGCTACACGCTCAATCGTCTGCGACAGGAGATCGAACCAGTCTCCAGCGCCGACTTCATTCGCTTCCTGCTCGCATGGCAGAAAGTCGCGCCCGATCACCAGATGGAAGGCCCTGAAAGCGTGCGCGCGATCATCGATCAACTCGAAGGCTTCGAAGCGCCCGCCGCTGCGTGGGAAGGCGAACTGCTCCCGTCGCGGCTCGTTGAATACGATCCCGCGTGGCTCGACGCGTTATGTCTGTCGGGTGAAGTCGTGTGGGCCAGGCTGACGCCGCCGGTGCGCACAGTCAGCGATAACGCAGCCGACAAACCGCGCGGCGCCGGACCAGTGCGCAACACGCCCATCGCTCTGCTGCGTCGCAAGAACTTTACGCTCTGGAGCTCAGTCTTTCCACCGTTGACCATCGCGACCGAAAACGAATTCTCCACGACGACGCAGGTCGTTTACGACTATCTCAAAACGCGCGGCGCTTCATTCTTCACGGACATCGTTGAGAACGCGAAGCTCCTGCGCAGCCAGGTCGAAGAAGCGCTCGCCGAACTGGTCGCAAACGGCGTTGTGGTCTCCGACAGTTTCACCGGACTGCGCGCGCTGCTGACGCCCGGCAGTCGCAAGACGCAAGCGGCCGCGCGACGCAAGCATCGCCAGCCTGTTTACGAGATGGCGAGCGCCGGTCGTTGGTCCATCATTCATCGCGAAAACGGAAACGGCTCGACGAACAGCCGCGGTAATCAAAGCCCCGTCGATCAGGAGAAAGCCGAAGAGATCGCCTGGACGCTGTTGAAGCGTTACGGCGTCGTCTTCAAGCGTCTGCTCGAACGCGAAGGCATGACGCTGCCGTGGCGCGTGCTGCTGCGCATCTATCATCGACTCGAAGCGCGTGGTGAGATTCGCGGCGGACGTTTCGTCGCGGGCATCTCGGGCGAACAGTTTGCCCTGCCTGAAGCGGTCGGCATGTTGCGCGCGATTCGTCGCGAAGGCGCGAAGGACGAATTGATTTCCGTGAGCGCTGCCGATCCTTTGAACCTCGCCGGCATCATCATGCCCGGCACCCGCATCACCGCGCACACCAGTAATCGCATCCTCTATCACGACGGCGCGCCCATCGCCGCGCTCGAGTCAGGTGAAACGCATTTTCTCGTCGAGCTTAGTCGCACGATGGAGTGGAAAGCGAAGGCCGCGTTGGTGCGCAAAGCGACGCGTCCGGAACTAAGAACCTACCTCCAACGCCCCGCGTAAGTACCTGCCCACTGCGCTCCGCTGAACGGCTGAACCGATGTCGTTCATTCACGCACGAAATCGTGTCAAAAATCCGCTGTAATCCCGTGAAAAACTACCCTTCACCTAAAGGCACGGTGCTTGCCAAATGGATGACGGGAGGTAGTTTCAAATGAAAGCAAATTACTCGAGTAAGAAACTGGGCGGTTATATTCTGGCACTCTTCCTGATTCTGGGTTTCACAGCAATCGCCGGCACAAGCGTTCAGGCTCAATGGCGCGATCGCGATCGCGATGATCGCGATCAGCGCGACCGTGACTACCGCCGCGACCGCGACGATCGCTACCGCGATCGTGACTACCGCAATGGTCGGTACGGTTACGGCTATGGTTACGAGAATGCACGGCAACAGGGTTATAGCTATGGTATGAACGTCGGCGCGGCGGACGCGCAGCGCGGGCAGAGCTTTAATCCGCAGCGTTCGCATTACTGGAAGGATGGTGATGCAGGTTACAGCTCGTCCTATGGAAACAGGGGACAGTACCGGCAGATCTTCCGCAGTGCGTTTGAACAGGGATACCGCGAGGGCTATCAGCAGTATGGCGGTCGCGGTCGGTACGATCGACGGAACAACAGCCGGTGGGGCCGAATCTGGCCGTACTAAGTAATCCGGGTTAGCTCGGTTCTAACGGGGTGGTCGTTCGCGGCCACCCTTTTTTATGGAATTGGCGGGCGATTGAGAGTTCCTTTAAGGTGTGAACGCACTAGCCCAACAAAACTCAACCATTTCCCTCAAGCTGGGATTTGCGCCACGGCGTCGTCCCAGAATCTTTTCACTCGTCAACCGCAAGCACGTGGTGCCCTCGGCTGCGGAGTTCATGCGCGTCAGTAACGTGACGGTCCGCGAGGGCCGCGCGCACCGCGTATGGCCGCCTGATGTGCTGCGTCAGTTTCAAACGGCGGACGTCGTCACGAATAGCGACGTGCAACACTACGTCGTGCGCGACCGCAGCATCTCGCGACTTTAGTAACCACAGAGGCACAGAGACACAGAGAAGAGGGCGTATTCCGTTTTGGCGCTCTACCTAAATTGCTTTCTTCTCTGTGTCTCTGTGCCTCTGTGGTTTACTTCTACTTTTTCGCGTTCTGCTCGTCGAGCCACTGCTTGAGCGGCGCGAAGTAGTCGATGATCGCGGTGGCGTCCATCTTGTCTTCACCGGTCATCGCTTTCAACGCTTCCGGCCACGGCTTGCTCTGGCCCATCGCGAGCATCGCTTTCAACTTCTCGCCCGCTTTCTTGTTGCCATAGATCGAACACTGATACAGCGGCCCGTTGAAACCCGCTTCACGACACAGCGCGCGATGAAATTGAAACTGTAGAATCGCCGCCAGGAAATAACGCGCGTACGGCGTGTTCGCCGGCACGTGATACTTCGCTCCCGGATCGAAATCCTGCTCCGTGCGCGGCACCGGCGCGGTTATACCCTGATACTTCTCGCGCAGGTCCCACCACGCTTTGTTGTAATCGTTTGGCCCAACCTCACCCGAGAACACTTTCCAACGCCACTGATCCACGAGATATCCAAACGGCAGAAACGCGACCTTATCGAGCGCGCGGTTCAACAGGAAGCCGATGTCCGCGGACTGGTCCGGCACTTTATCGATCAACCCGAGCTGCTTCAAATACTGCGGCGTCACTGAAAGCGCCATCGTGTCGCCGATCGCTTCGTGAAATCCGTCGTTCGCACTATCGCGGAAGAGAAACGGCTGGCCCGCGTAAGCCATCTGATAATAGTTGTGTCCGAGCTCGTGGTGGACCACCGAGAAGTCTTCCTCGTTGATCTGGATGCACATCTTCAAGCGCACGTCTTTTTCGAAGTCGATGTCCCACGCACTCGCGTGACAAACCACTTCGCGATCCGCGGGCTTCGTCAACATCGAACGTTCCCAAAAAGTCGGCGGCAATGGTTCGAAGCCGAGCGACGTAAAGAACCCTTCACCGTAACGGACCATCTGTTTCGCGTCGGTGTTGCGCGCTTTCAACGTCGCGCCGAGATCGTACCCGCGGTCGGCGTTTGCCGGCGCAAGCAACGGGTAAATGTTGGCCCAACCCTGCGCCCACATGTTGCCGAGCAGGTGCGCCGGGATCGGCTTGTCTTCCGCGACGATGTCCTTGCCGTACTTCTCGGAGAGTTTGTGGCGCGTGTAGGTGTAGAGCGAATCGTAGAGCGGCTTCACTTGTTGCCACAGGCGCTCCATCTCGGCGGCGAACGCGTCCGGCTCCATGTCGTACTTCGAACGCCACATCGCGCCCGTGTCTTTGAAACCCATCTCCTTCGCGCCTTTATTACTGAGCTCGACGAAACGCACGTAGTCCTTTTTAATCGGCACGGCGATCTGGTGCCAGCCGACCCAGATTCGTTTCAACTCTTCCGGGTCGCGGCTGTTTGCCATGCGCTCTTCGAGTTGGGGCAGACTCATACACTTGCTCTGATCGTTGTCAGGGCAATACTTTCCTTTGCCGTAATCGCCTTCCATCGACGCAGCGATCTTCGTTAGCTCGGCGCGTTCGGCCGGATCTTTCGGCGCCGGTAGCGTCAACGCGAGCTTCAGCAGTTTGAGTTTGCGTTTGTCGTCGGGCGAAAGATCGAGCGCTTCGTAACGACGCGCTTGTTCGGCGAGTTCGGTGGTCGCGCCGATCAAGACTTCGTTTGCCTGGGCCGCGATCGATTCAGTGTCGTCGGTGACGAAAGTGCTCTTGACCCAATCGGCGCGACTGCCTTTGATGTTGAGGTCCAGCAGACGTTTTTCGGCGTCGGCGAGAAACTTCTTAGCCTCTTCCTTCGTCGCTGGACCGGAAGGTGAAGCGATGTTTGGATTGTCAGTACAGGAAGACATAAGCAGCAGTCCCACAGAGAGAAGAAACAGCCCGGCCAACGAGAGTTGGCGAACGCGATTATTGAAGTTCACGATTCGACCTCCTGAGTTTTAGGGAGGGCCACAATATAACCTGTTGTATTATCTAAGACCACTGAACATGAAAACTATAACTCTCCTCTTATGCGCCTCCGTGTTTGCGAGTGTCTCGCCGCTGGTCTGTCGCTCCTTCGGAGCTCCGTCGTTTTCTCGAGACTGGTCCAGGGGCGGCGTGCGTCGCTCCGCTTCGCACTTGCCCCTGGCTACCTTCGAGCCGCGCCTTCGGCGCTCAGGGGAGAGGGAAGCGATTAGCTGCGAGCCGAGTGGTTGGCGCTTATGGCAGTTGGAAATGACTAGCTGCGAGCCGAGTGTTCTGTATGTCCCCGTTCCGAAGGCTGAAGACAACTTTACGCTTGTGAAAGTCGCTGATGGTGTTTATGCGGCGGTGGCGAAGCCGGGTGGACTCGCGTCCGGTAATGCCGGGTTTGTCGTGGGTGACGACGGCGTGTTGATGGTGGACACGTTCTTCACGCCCGCGGCGGTTGAAGATCTGATCGGCGCGATCGCTGCGGAAACGAAACAACCGCTCAAGTACGCGCTCAACACGCATTACCATCTGGACCACACCGGCGGAAACCAGGTGCTCGTGGCGCGCGGCATTCCGATCATCGCGCACGAGAAGGTGATGGAGTGGCAGACGGTGAAGAACCGTCGTTTTCTGCCGGCTGCGGATGAATTGCAAAAGCGGCGTGATACGGCGGCGAAACAGTTAAGCGAGATTCCGGCTGATCAGGCTGAGAAGCGAGCGCCGCTCGAACGGCAGCTTCGCCGGATCGACGCGATGATGGCGATCAAGTTGACGAACCCGACGGTGACGTTTGCTTCGGGCACGGTGCACTTGCATCTCGGCAAACGCGAAGTGGTCTTGTTTACGTTGCCGGGGCATACGGGTGGTGACGTACTCGCGTACGTGCCGGATGCGAATGTTGTGTTCACAGGTGATCTGGGTTGGCGCAAGACGCTGCCGAACCTGGTGGACGCGACTGTGAATGATTGGATCGCCTCGCTGGATAAGTTGTTGGCGGAGTATCCGACTGCGAAGTTTGTGCCCGGGCATGGTGAAGTGGCGACTGCCGAGGAGATGCGTGAGTTTCGTGATTATCTGGTG
>DASXXL010000061.1:0-7752 GCA_036503085.1 Pyrinomonadaceae bacterium
TCCGCGTGCTACCTGTCGCCGCGCATTTGGCGCGCTCACCGTGTTCTCTTCCTAGTTACTGTCTTTGCCGCGCGCCTGATAGACGGCGGTAATACTCTTCAACTGCCTTGCGATACTTCTCGGGGGCCGCGCCTTCGTCGCGCAGACGGAGGTTCGTGCGGGCACTCTGTTGGTCGAGCGTCCTGCTCAGTTCGAGTTCGAGTTGTCGCAAAGGTTCGACCACCTCGGCTTTGAGCAGCGATGCGGTTGCCGCGTCGCCGTTCACGCCGGCGTCCGCGAGACGTTTGAGTTCGTCGATCACCTGGTCGAGACGTGTGGCGTTGACACCGCTTTGGCCCCAGTCGCGTCGCAGGTCCTGCGCTTCACGCAAGCGCTCGCGAATCTCGGCCGGGAGTTGGCGGTTATCGCCCCAATCACCGCCGATCGTGCCTTGCGGATTGAGGCCGCCGCGTTGACGATTACTGTCCGATTGGCCGCCGTTTTGCGAACCGCCGGCTTGCTGTTGACCGCCTTGCTGTTGGCCCTGTTCGGATCCCTGGCCTTGTTGATCCTCTTGGTCGCGTTGGCCTTGTTCACCGCGTTGACCCTGCTGGCCGCGTTGCGCCTGTTCACCACGTTGACCTTGCTGACCCTGCTGACCTTGCTGTTGCCCTTGTTGATTACTCTGCTGCTGTTGCTGACCGTTGCCGTTGCGACGCGAGTTCTCGTCCAAACGTCGCCGCAGCGAATCGAGACTGTCTGCCAGTTGTCGCGTGCGATCGAGATTCTCTTCAGCACTCGAACTGTTTGGCCCACGCGCGCTTTGCTCCGCGGACTGCAAACGTTCCGAGACGTTGTTCAAACTGCGTTCGATCGCGCGTTCATCACCGCGAGCAGAACCCTGCTGACTGCCTCGTTGCCCAGCCTGCTGCTGTCCGGCTTGTTGATTACCCTGCTCATTACCACTGAGGGCCTGCTTGCCTTCGCGAATACGGTCGGCCACACGATCGCGCGCCAACGAGTCAGCCGCATCTTTCAACTGTCGGGCCGCACGCTGTTGACCCTGACCCTGTCCTGCGCCCATCGCTCGCGCCGACTGCTCGAGGTCCTGCCGCAAACTCTCCACCGAATCGGCAAGCGTGTCTTTGCGTTCGGCGAGTTGCTCGCGCGCTTTGCGCGAATTCTCATCCTGCGCGTTCTGACCGCCACGCCGCTCGAGATTCTCCATGTCTTTCGCGATCTCGCGCTGGCGTGATGCCGCTTGCGCCGCACGCTGACGTAGATCAGAAATCTCCTGCTGCCGGCCCGCCGACCCAGACGACGCAGACGAACCATTGCGCTGACCACTCGCACCATTCATCTGTTGCAACCGTTCCTGGGCCTGCCGCAGACGATCAAGCGCACGCTCGTTCTGCGCGATCGATTCGCCGGAATTATTTCGCGCCGACGCTTGCGCCTTTTGCATCTCGTCGGCTGTCTGGTTGAGCTGGCGGCTCAACTCCTCCATCTGTGCATCGCGGCGCTCGCGCGACAAACGTTCCAACTCGCGCGCGGCCTTGCGCGTCTCGTCGATCAACTCCTGCTGCTGGCGTTGATTACCGCCACCGCCGCCATTCGCCGCCTGCTGCCCCTGCCGGCGCTGCTCTTCGAGCGCTTGTTGCTGTCGCCGCGCGAGCTCTTCCAAACGGCGTTCGGCTTCGCTCTTCTGTTGCTCCGCCTGCTGTTGCTGCGCGCGCTGCACCGTCTCGTACTGATTCTTCATCTTGTCGAGCTCGAGCTCGAAAAGACCGGCGAGCTCCTGTTGCTCGCGTTGACTGCCGCCACCACCGCCCTGGCTCTGATTGCCGAATGCAACCTGCACTTCGCGAAAGATCGCGTCGGCCGCGAGCAGTTTTTGTAACGCCCGTTGCTCGGGCGGCAACGCGTCCTTGCCCGTTTGTTTGCGCAGCGGCGGCGGCGCGCCTTCCATCTCTTTCGCCGCCTGCCGCAAGTCCTCGGCCACCTCGGCGATCTGCTTTTGCCCGTCGCCGAGCCGCCGGTCCATGCGATCCAGAAACTCGAGCGTGTCAGTACGCAGTTTCTCCTGTCCCGTCGCGACGGCTTCGTAACTGTCTTTGCGCTCCTGCTCGGTGTACTTGTCGCTTTCACGAATCAGGCGATGCGTCGCCGCGATCAGATCTTTTTGCCGCCGCGACAACGCATTCTGATCCTGATCGCTTTGGCCCGTGCCGCCGCCTTGCTGCTGCGACTGCTTGTACTCCATCTCAAACGGCTTCACTTCGATGAAGTAGATGTCACTAGTCGCTTCGTTGGTCGCATCGCGCGCCTTCGCGTAATACGAAATGAAGTCGCCGGGTTTGAGGTGATACTCTTCGAGGAAAAACGTGTAGGCGCCGGTGAGCGTGCGCGCCGAATCGCGCGTCAGTTGTTGGAGGTTGACCTTCTTTTCTTCGCCGCCGTTGACAGAGAAATGCAGATCCATCGAGACGACGCCGTAATCATCTTCAGCGCGTGCCTGCGTGAACACTTCTTCGAGGTTCGTCGCTTTCTTGTCGCGCCCGGGTTGGTCGAAAGAGATCACCGGCGGTTGATCGCCGAGCACGGTCACGTCGTATTCGTTCGAACCACGATAAGCCTCGCCATCCGTGCTCACGAGCTCGATGTAATAGTTCGTATCACTCGCGACGGTTAACTCGCCGACGAAATCCGCGCCCTGCAAACGCATCTCAATTTTCTTGCCGTCAGTCAAGACGATGCGCGCTGCGCGCACTTTGCCCGAGAGCTTCGCGGTGATCGTCGCGACCGTGCCTTTCAACGCCGCGATGTCGCCGCCGTCTTCGACCGTCTTCGACGGCAGATTCGTGAAGGCAGGGAAGTTCAGCGTCAGATCGAGTTGTTTGACGTAGGGCAGATCGACGACGTTGAGCTTGTAGACCTCGGAGCGAACCGTGTTCGACTCGACGAAGTATTCCATCGACTCCTGAATATTGAAGATCGATAAGCGGAAATCGCTGCGCGCTTTCGCGGGTTCCATCGTCTGGCCCTGAAAATCCTGTTTCGAGCCGAGCGGCCGCGCGAAGACCGTGACGGTTTGCGAGTCGAAGTTGACGAGCGTCGCGATGATGTCCTGATCGGAACCTTTCGGCACGCGCGCGGTGCCGGGCCGCACCTTGATGCTCATTGCGTTTGGCGAGGCCGCGAGTGTGGTTGGCGTAATGAGTTGCGCGACGCCTTCGGAGATCTCGCGTGGGCCAAATTTCAAAACGCCGGCGAACAACAGCAGACTGGCGAGCGCCGCGCCGCCGTAGAGTAGTAGACGCGAGCGACGAATCACGTTGCGAATATCGACGGAGGCGGAGACGCTGTTTGCGTCGCGATGAAGTCGGCTGACGAGCGCGGGCGAGATTCGCGACGCTTCTTCGTTGGCAAATTCAACTGCGGTAACGAGACGATCTTCAGTGCCGGGCGTCTTTTCCTCAATGAGCCGCGCGAGACGTGTGTCGGTGATTCGTTTCAGCAGCGGACGGAGCAGAGCGAAATAGATCGTCGCCACACACATCAAAACCGCGCCCGTGCGCAGCACGAGCAGCGCACCGTGGTTATAACGATAACGATGCGCGGTCCAACCCGTGAGCAACAACACGAAGGCCACGACGCCGACACTGATCGCGACACCACGCAACGTCAGCAGAAGCTGCCGGCGCGACCTTGCCTTCCGAAGTAGCTCACTGAGTAGACCCTGATCTGTTAGTAGGCTCTGATCCGTGTAATCCGTATTCATCTGCGGCCTTCTCCTACCCGATCATCTTCACGACTTTCGTTCGTCTCGCGAGTACCGACTCAACCAACAACAGAAGCAGCGCGACGAGCAGCAACGCCCACCACACCTTTTGCCGTCCCTCAACTTCTTCACCGGTGAAATTCTGACTCACGCCAGCGCCTTCCACATTACCTGCCCCACCGGTTACACCTGCGATGAACTCCTGAAAGTTCAGTTTGCTGAAATCGCCTTCCGTCCCGTCGATATCGACCGCCGCGAAGTCCGGTTGCGAGCTGTAGCGCAAACGATAGAAACCGGGCTCGCGCGCCGTGACGAGCAACTCTCCGTCGGGCGTCGAGCGGCTCTCGTTCAAGCGTGCGCCGGACGGCGTGTCGATCGCGGGCGGCGCGCCTTCGTCGTTCTTGCGCACCGTAAACGTTTGGCCCAGGCCGTACCACGAGCTTGCTTCGCGCGTGCCGGCGTAGCGCACCATCTGATGAATGAACGGCAAGTAGAGCGGTGTGAGCGGCAGATCGTTCCAGCTTGGACCAAGCGAGGAAGTGAAGAGCAGCACACGGCCTTTGCCGGCGACGCCTTCAATCAGCGCGGGGCTGCCGTCTTCGAAGCGCGCCAGGACGGTCGCGTTCGCGCGTGGTTCCGAACGGAAATAACCGATGACATTCGCGCCCGCGAGCCGTCCGCTCTGCTGAAACACTTCGAAGATCGGATGATCGAATTTTACGTCGGTGATCGCGGCGCTCTCGCCGGGTTTTGTCTGTACCGGTTCGCGCAACACGGCGGGCGCGAGCTGTTGCAGCGCGTTGTTGAAACTGTCTGCTTGCGTTTGTGGTCCAGTCGCAACGATCAGTTGGCCGCCAGCATTTACAAAGTTCGCGAGCGCATTGGCGAGAGCCGGATTTATCGCACCGGCGTCATTCAGGATCACGAGCTTCTGTTCGGCGATGCTCGCAGGATCGACCGAGCCGCTGCTCTTGAGCGTGAACGTAAACGGGAGATTGTCGTCGGTGGTCAGTGCGCTTTGCAGGTGCAGACTGTCGCTGCGGCCGCGCGACGCGCTTTCGATGATCAACGCTTTCGCGGGTGTGTCGCGTCGCAGCGTGAAGTAGAAGCGATTGTCGGGCGCGAAGTCATTGCTCGCGATTTCAATGGTGCAACGGTTCGCGCCGTCGTTGAGGTTGAAATTCGTGAACTCGACCACGCGCGAGTCGCGGCTATTCAAACTGATATCGCGCTTCTCGACGGTCTGGTCGTTGATCTGAAAATCGACCTGGACGTGATCGCGCGGCGTGTCGCTGAAGTTGCTGATGTGGACCGCGAGATTGTCGAGATACTTCTGACCGAACACCACGCCGCGTGCTTCGACGTCGGTGATCGCGACGTTCGGGGCGGGGTTGTTGCCGCTGACGTCGAGCGTCGTGAGTTGCGTGGTGTTGGCGAGTTTGAAAGTGGCGTTTGCCTGATGCCAGCCGGGCGCCTGGAAGTCGGAGATCAGTACGATGCGTCTGGGGCCGTTTGTTTGCACTTCGCTCAGCAACGATTCCGCGCCGCGCAATGCTTGTTCGTAGTCAGTGCCGTCCCAGCCGGCGGTCATGGTTTGGACGGCGGTGCGTAGACGGTTCTTATCGTTAGTGAAACGATTCGCGACGGCATAGCGCTTGTCAAAACTCACGAGCGTAATCTGTTCGTCGTTGCGCGCGTCTTCGATCGCGGCTTCGGCGCGGCGTTGCGCTTCCGCGAAGAAGTTTTCGCGGCGCATGCTGAGAGAGTTGTCGACGAGGATCACGGTCGCGCCGGCGGCTGTCGTCGATTTTGCCGAGCTACCGCCGGTGAAGAATGGCCGCGTGAACGCGATCACGATCAGGAGAATCGCGAGACAGCGAAGCAGCATCAGGAGCACGTTTTGCAGCGTGCGTCGCCTGATCGTTCGTTGCGGCACTTGCCTGACGAAAATAAGAGCGGGGAATTGCACTTTGCGCGCACGCGTGCGGCGCACCAGATGAACCAGGATCGGCGCCGCCAGCGCCGCCACACCCAGAAAAAACAATGGCGTTAAGAACGACATAACCCCGAAAATCCTGTCTGTCGATCCGTGTTATCCCTGTCCTACTTACCTGCGCGACGCGAAAGAAACGCAAACAGCGCAAAGTCCAACGGCTGCTTCGTCGTCAACACTTCATAATCAACATGGTTTGCCGCCGCGCAACGGCGCATCTCCTCCACATGCTTCCGCATGCGTTCGCGATAGCCGCTCATCACCACGTCCGGCAACACCGGCATCTGCTCCTGCGTCTCCGCATCTTCCAACAACAACACCGCGTCCGTAAACTCGAAATCCAACTCGTTCTGATCGAGCACGTGAAACGCAATCAGGTCGTGGCCCTTGAAGCGCAGGTGTTGAAATGCTTCCTGCAAACGTTCCGGCTGATCGTAAAAGTCTGAAATCATCACCACGATCCCGCGCCGCGTCAGAACCTCCGCGAGCTGGTGCAACGACTCCGCGAGCCGCGTCTCGCCGCCCGGCGCGAGCAACGACAGATTCCCGAAAACGGTGCGCATGTGACCGGTGCGATTCCGCGCCGGCACGTGCGTGTGAATCTTCTGATCGAACGCCACCATCCCCACGGCGTCCTGCTGCCGGTTTAGCAAATACGCCAGCGACGCCGCGAGAAACTTCGCGTATTGCAGCTTCGTCACCGTGCTCGCGTGCGCGTAGTTCATCGACGCGCTCGTATCAATCAACAGGTGACACTGCGTGTTCGTGTCCGCGCGATATTTTTTTATGAAATAACGATCAGTGCGACCCAGCAAGCGCCAGTCGAGATAACGTAAATCGTCGCCGGGATTGTATTGCCGATACTCGGTGAACTCCGTCGAGAACCCCGTGAACGGCGAGCGATGCAACCCCGACATGAAACCCTCGACCACCGCGCGCGCCAACAATTCCAACGATCCGATCCGCGCCAACAACTCCGGATCGAGAAATCGCGCCGGCGTTACTGCGTCAGGAGTCCGTGGTATCTGTGTTTGTCCGTGGCTCACAACCCACTCTTCGGTTCAGGGATCGCTTCAATCAACTGCCTGATGACGTAGTCGGAATCGACCTTCTCGGCCTCGGCCTGGAAATTCAGCAACACGCGATGCCGCAACACCGCTGGCGCGATCGCGCGCACGTCTTCACACGAGACGTTGTAACGCCCCCGCAGGATCGCGCGTGCTTTGCCGCCGAAGATCAGAAACTGCGACGCGCGCAACGACGCGCCCCACGTCACCCACTTGTTCACAAAATCCGGCGCGGGAGGCGTGTTGGGCCGGCTCGCATTCACGAGCCGCACCGCGTAACGCATGACGGTATCTGACGCCGGCACCTGTCGCACGAGTCTTTGAAACGCGATGATCTCATCAGCCGACATCAAACGCTCGAAGTCGTAATCATGTGGCGAGGTAGTTTGTTTGACGACTGCGACCTCTTCCTCTTCCGGCAGATAACCAATCTTGACATTGAACATGAAGCGATCGAGTTGCGCTTCGGGCAGCGGATATGTGCCTTCCATTTCGATCGGATTCTGCGTCGCGAGCACGTGAAACGGCCGCGGCAGATCGTAACTGACGCCCTGCACCGTGACGCGTCCTTCCTGCATTGCTTCGAGCAGCGCGGCCTGCGTCTTGGGCGGCGTACGGTTAATCTCGTCGGCCAGCACGATGTTCGCGAAGATTGGACCAGGAATGAATTGCAGCGCGCGGCGGCCAGTCGCGCGATCTTCTTCGATGATCTCGGTGCCGGTGATGTCGGCGGGCATCAAGTCAGGAGTGAATTGAATGCGTTTGAAAGAGAGGTCGAGGACGTTGGCGATCGTGCGTACGAGCAGTGTCTTTGCGAGACCGGGAACGCCGGTGATGATCGAGTGGCCACCGACAAAGAGCGCGAGCAGGACCTGTTCGACAACTTCATCCTGGCCGATGATGGCCTTCCTGAT
Organism: Pyrinomonadaceae bacterium; assembly: GCA_036503085.1. Lineage (GTDB taxonomy): Bacteria > Acidobacteriota > Blastocatellia > Pyrinomonadales > Pyrinomonadaceae > PSRF01. Next base: position 7,735 of record DASXXL010000061.1, read on the forward strand.
TTCGCGCAACAGTTCCTC
>DASXXL010000062.1:0-5167 GCA_036503085.1 Pyrinomonadaceae bacterium
AGTTCGATCGTTTTGCTCGACGCGGCGATCGCTTCGTCGAAACGATGCAGACGCGCCAGAGCACACGCGCGTTGATAATGAGCTTCACCGGACGATCCATCAACGGCGATCGCCTGATCCGCAGCTTTCAACGCCGCCAACCAGCGCGACTGTTTGCGATAAAGCTTCGCCAGCGACACGGGTGCATTTACCGATTCACTTGTGTCAGAAGAACTCTTGCTGAGCCGCACCGCCGTGTTCAAAAAACGCTCCGCCTGCAAGTATCGTCCTTCTTTAGTGAACATCTCACCGAACGAACGATTCGCGAGCGCACTCGTCTTCATTCGCAACGGCTCCGCGGCCGCGAGCTTCTTCGCGGCGTCCGCGTCTCCAAACATGACCAGATCGCGCATCACCCAACCGAACAAATCCTCATCCGCCTGCTGCTGTTTCTCACCCGCAACCAACAACGCCCTTACGTCACCCGGCAAATCATACGTTACCAGCAACTCGATCAGACTCCGGTAGTTGTAGGTGTCAGCCGGATCGATCTCGATCGCTTTGCGGTACGCCGCCGCCGCCTCGCTATATCGTTCGGCATCCTCATAAGCGCGGCCGAGGTCGCTGAATCCACGCGGATCGTACGGCTCGAGCGCGACGTATCGCTGATTCAACTCGAGCGCCTTTTTCGCTTCCGTTTCGTCGTCGGAATGGGAAAGTTCATTCGCCAGCAAATGAATCGCCGGCGCAAAACCCTCGTTGCTCAATTCCGTTAGGAGCTTTATGCCCTCGTCGTATGTATCTCCTTCGAGCAACGCCATTCCTTTGAGATACCGCAAACCAGTATCTGTTGGTTTCGACTTCAACAGCTCATCCGCGAGACGACTCGCCTTCGCAGAATCCGTTTGACTCAATAGCAACACACGATCCAGATCCGATCTCCCGATCGCCACGGCTTTTTCTCCAGCGCGAACTTTTTTGATCGCCGTGATCGTCGGCCGCAGTCTTTCATCAACCGAAGCAAAACAGTCGTCAGTTTGCAGCACCTCGAACAGATGCCAGACACCGTTGCGCCGCATGAACCGCATCTTCAACAGCAGTTCAGTCGGTTTCGTAACAAAGATCGCTTCGGCCGTGTCGTCTTTCTCTTCGACATGCACGACGCGAATGCGGCGAGTCCCAAACTGGTCCATGCCGTAGGTGAGCAGCCCGGTAACAAGGCGTCGATACGCCGACCACATCTGTTCGCGCTCCGCATCGCTCAGCTTGGCCCACTCGCCCGCGCCCATGTATTCGTCAACAAGTATCGGCAGATCGAGCGTTGCTTCGAGCTCTGATTTATCTTTGAGCGGAATGACTCTCGCGAGATGTTCCGCGAGCGCTTGCGGAGTCTTCTGAAACTCGGCGACTGTGCGCTTTGCTTCGAGCACTTCAAGCTCGATCAGATTCACGGCCGCGGAAGTCACGAGCGCGTTACCACCATCACGAATGTGCGTCGCGTCGACAAACGAAGTGCCCCATGTCGGATCGAGCTCGATCCAACGACCGGCCCAAACTTCCACCCACGCATGACCACCAAACGAACTGCCGTTAAAAGCCAGGCCCGTAACCATCCGCGCCGGCAAACCCAGCGACCGCGCCATCGCAACAAACAACGCGCTGAACTCCGAACAATCCGCTTCGCGCGTCGCGAGAGTCTGGACCGGATCCGCACTGATGACGACCTTCCATTCGAGGTTCTTGTTGGTCCAGGTGGCGAGTTTGCGCGCCACACTCCACGCATCGCGATCGTCACCAGCGATCTGGCGCGCCTGATCGATCACTTCCTTTTTGTCCGACGCAAATTCCGGCGTCGCTTTGAGATATGACGCAAACTCCGGATCTTTCACCGGCAACTGGATCGTTTTCTCGGTACCGGCAGTACGCGCCGCCACACTAAGCACCAACTCGGTCGCGGACTTCTGTTCGACAGTTTGCGTTGGCGTCTTGATGTTGTCCTTGATGTTGTCGATCGGGCCAGGCGCTTTCGCGCGCACCCGCAGCACGAGGTTGCTTAAGCGCTGTTGATCCGTGATCGGCACGCCATGCGGCTCGACGAGCGCATAACTAATGCCGCCGCCGTTGGGCAAAGAGGAAAAGTCCGCGACGGCGTAACGCCCTTCACGATCCATCGACACGGACGAATGCGCTTCGACGCTGCTCGCCGTCGCCGTCGCATAAAAGTTCTGACTGTGAAAGGCGTTAGCGAAAGAGAAGAGCACGTCGGCAATCTGGCCGCGCACACCCTCGAGCTCTCCCTTCACGACGGCCGTCGTTGCCGCTTCGAGGTTGTAACCGCCGAAAGCGACAACGCCGTTCGGAACTTTCTCGACGGAACGCGCATAGTCGCGCGTCGAAGCGAGATTTGTTTTGCCGTCAAACGTGGCGAGTGTGCGGGCGCTGTTCGAAACGACGAGGAACCCGCTGCGCGTGGTGACGAAATAAGAAGCGCCGGCGATTTTCACTTCGGCAACGTCCGTTGTCGGACCAACACCACGCAGCAACCGGCCGGCGGTCAGCGCTTCCGCGAGTTTGTTGCTCTTCAGTTTGCAGAAAGCGGCCCACGCAGCGGTATCGAGATCGTTCAGGTTCGGGAGTTCGGTGAGCACTGCGCCGCATTCGGGACCGAGCTCGGGAAGTACTTCCTGTTTGAAGTTGAGCGCCCAAAAACCGAACAATGCGTCCGCTTCAGGCTTCGACAACACGTTCAACGTTGAATTGGACCACAGTGCGACGGGATCGATCTTCGTCAGGAGATAACCGATGGTCTTGGCGGGCAACAGCTCGCGCGGCGCAGTCAATTCCTTCGGCTGAAACGGCAGCAGCGGCTTGGCCCAGTCACTCTCGTCGAACGCGATATGGTGCGAGTTTTCCCACGCCGAACCGGAAAGCTTCAACGCGCCGCGCTCGATCGCTTTCGAGGCGGAATTCTTTTTGTCTCCGGACCCGGCAAAAAGCGCTTTGATATCGCTGAAGTAAATCACATCGCCGCTGCTGTCGAGCTCCTCGCGAAACTCGGCGTTGTCGGCGAGCAGCTTTCGCTCGCCGGCGGCGCTCGCGTTTGTCAGCACGTCGCGCAAACTCGCGAGATCGGGCGCGAGAATCGCAGTGTCGCCGAGATAAGCGGCGTAGGTAACGTCGCGGGTGATGGTCCAATCGGAGAGGGTCGCCCTGCTCTCGATGACGCGCAGCTTGAGTCCGTTCCACTCTTTGTCGGCGAGGAACGAATAATGAAGCACCGTGAACGGCCGGGTGCTTGGTTTTGGCCGTTCGGTTGAAAGAGCTACCTGCGCGGAAAAAGGAATTCCGGCCGGCAAAACCGCGATTGCGCGCGACATGCCGGCGACGCTATCGGTCAGTGTTGCGATGCCTCCGGCAACGCGCTGAATGCTATCGAGGTTACGTTCGAAGCGCGCGCGGTCCTTCACGCGCAGCACGATTGCTTTTCGTTCCGCGGACGCGATGCTGTCACGTGCGTTCGACGCCGTCCACGAGCCCAACGCGATCGGCGCGTCCGCGTCGATGCCGCTGTAATCGATCAACTCATCCGCATCGACCGGCGCGCTCAACCCCTGAGCCAGGAGCTTTCGCACGTTTGTCAGCATCAACACCAGGCCGGCTTGCGCGCGCGGCGAGTCCATCTGTAAACCGTGTAGACTTTCATAAAACTTCCGCATCGTCTGCCGCGGATTCGGGATCGCTGCGTAGTGCCGGAGTTTCTGGGGAAAGAGATTCTCGCCGAGCGGTTTGATCGTGAGCTCGCCGGTTGGTTTGATTGCGCCGGGCGCACAGCCGGCGATCGTCGCTTCACAATCGTGACGCCACGCGAAGTCGGCGAGTGTGGAGTCGCTCAGCGTGTTGCTGATGAGCGTGCGTTTTTCGGCTTCGGTTTTTGCGACCGCGAGCGTGTTGCGGAAGTTGATTCTCTTGACGACGAGCTTGATCTGATCGTCAAACTCTTTGCGCGATCCGTCTTTCGAAATGAGCGCTTCGATTTGTGGAACGTCAGCAATTGTCGCGGACACGGCTAAGTTTTCGGCGGCGAATTTGCTCACTTGCTTGTTCGGCGACGACAGTAATTTCAACAGCGGCGCAACCGGCAATAGTTCGCCACGCTGTAGTGCGACTTGCAGCGCCACTGCGATTAGCGATTCCTGGTTTGAAGCGACGATGCGCGCGAACGGGATCTTGAACTCGTCAGTCGGAATCGTGGTGAGGAGGGTCAGCGCGCCGAGTTGCACGTTGGGATCGCCGGAAACTAAACCCACGATCGTCGGTCCCGGCGCAGGCTTTCCGGGTGCAACAGGACTCAACTCAGAGAGTCTTACGCTGACGCTTGGTCTCGGCGCACCCTTCGCGGGCGGCGGCGGATCGTGATGGACCAAGATGTCCTTGAAAATACTTTCCAGCAGTTCATTGCGCTTTTCTTTCCCCACAAACGGCCAGACGCGCGCGATCTTGTCGGTCTGAAACCCGAACATCGAAGTCTCGAGCAGTTTCGTTACGACGTCGGGCGAGTTCGCCACCCCGCGCGCCGCGGCTTCGCTGACGAGTGGTTCGCGATCGTCCACCAGTTTCCACAAAAACGGCACGAGCAGACTGTTGTTGCTGCGCGCGGCTGCTTGCACCGTGGCGACGCGTACTAACGGCCGGCGATCGAGCAACAGGTCGATCGCGGTTTCCGGTTGCGACGAGAAGAGCGCGCTAAGACGAGTGATCGCTGCGTCGCGTTGCGGCGTGCTCGCGTTTAGTGTCTCGACTATGCTTTCGATCTCGTCGATCGGGCTCGGCGCCGCCGACTTGATCGCGGCCGCGCGCAAGTCTTCAAACGCGTCATCCCTGGGAAAGTTCACCGACTGCACGACGGCCTTGAAATAAGGCTCCACTTCAGCAGCGTGCGCGGCGGGCACTTGCAGGTTCAAAACGTATGCGTGTGGTCCATAGATCGTGAGCCACGAGACACTGCGTATCAGCTCGCCTTCAGGGTTCAACGCCTCCATCACCATCTCGCGCGCATCGACGTTTTGAAACTGCGTCCTGCGTGTGACGACGGAGTATTCGCCGGCCGATCGATCTCTGACGGCTTGCAACGTGGCGGCGAAGTAATCGTCCAGCGGATAACCTTCGGGAGCTTTCTGCACGAACAGTT
>DASXXL010000063.1:0-5416 GCA_036503085.1 Pyrinomonadaceae bacterium
ACTCGTTACGCCACCAAGATTACGGCGGCTTTTGTATCACTACTCGCTGCGTTTGCTTTTTCGTTCTCGGTAAGAAGCCAGGAACCGACGAACCAGGAGAAACCGCAAACGCCGGCGCCAGCAGCGTCCCCAACTCCTGCACCCACTAAAGAAACTCCGGCAACAAACGAAACAAAAGATCCGGCGAACAAAAACAGCGCGCCCAAACAGAAACTCGGTTCCGAACTCGACGACCGTTCGTTAATTACCAACACCGATCTGATCACGCTCACCGTCACCGTCACCGACACCTACGGACGTTACGTCTCCGGCCTGAGCAAGAATGCGTTCGCCGTTTTCGATAACAAGCAACAACAGGAGATTACGTTTTTCAGCGACGACGACTCGCCTGTTTCCGTCGGCGTGATCTTCGACGTTTCGGGCTCGATGAGCGGCGACAAAGTGAAGCGCGCCCGCGACGCGCTGAGCAAGTTTATTCAGACGAGTCACGACTCCGACGAGTATTTCCTGATCGCTTTCAACTCGCGCGCGCAGTTGCTGCTCGACCGTACGCGCGACGGTGACTCGGTCCTCAACAAGCTCACGTTCGTCGAAACCAAGAACCAGACGGCGCTCTACGACGCATGTTATCTGGGCGTGGAAAAAGTGCAGCGCGGCGCGCATCCGAAACGCGCGTTGTTGCTGATCAGCGACGGGCAGGACAACGACTCGCGCTACACGTTCAATGAAGTACGCAAGCTTTTGAAAGAGTCGGACGTGACGCTTTACGCGATCGGAATTCTGAGCGGTAACGACGCGGGCAGCGCGCTCGGCATGGAAGGCCAGGGCGTGCTCGACGAGTTGTCGGGTGTGTCGGGCGGTAAAGCGTTCTTCCCGCGATCGGCGGCGGAAATGGACGACATTTTCGAGCAGATCGCGCTCGAGTTGCGGCACCAGTATTCGATTGGCTACAAACCCGAGCAGTTTGTGAACGATGGCAAGTGGCACCGGGTGAAGGTTAAAGTTACACCGCCGCGTGGCTTGCCCCGGCTGTATGTTCGTTCGAAGGAAGGCTACTACGCCACGGCCGGCGCCAGATAGGTTCAAGGCTTTCGGCAACGAATCATTGGAAACTCGGCATCTGTTTAGCTGTGCGTGGAGTCGCCCGCATGCGACACTGTTTGCCCCAGCGCTCCCGTCCCCGATTAAGGGCCGCGGAGCGCTTTGTCTGATATGAAAAGAGTTCTTGGAGTTCTACTTCTAATCTCTGGTTTGGTGGCCGCCGCATCGTTCTTCGGCAGCGACGTGTCTGCGGGTTCGCCCCAGAACCGGCCGCGTAACACGCAGCCGGTCGCGCCGAGTCCAACGCCCACACCAACGCAACGGCCTGCGGGCGCTCCGCCGAAACTCGGCGAGCCGCCGCCAGTGCCGAAGTTAAAACCAACTCCAACGCCCACGCCGCCGGAAATACTCGACCCGGAAAGCATCGTTCGCGTCAACACCGATCTGGTCCAGCTTCACGTCCGCGTCATCGATCGCAACAACAAACCGATCAACGACGTACCGCAATCCGCATTTCACGTCTTTGAAGACGGCGTGCCGCAACCGATCGAAGACTTCTCGCGTGAAGAAGTTCCGATCAGCTACGGCCTCGCAGTCGATACTTCAGGATCGTTACGCTCACAATTGCAGAGCGTCATTGACGCTGGCAAGACGATCATCAACAGCAACAAGCAAGGCGACGAGACTTTTCTCGTGCGCTTCATCAGCAGCGACAAGATCGAAACCGTCCAGGATTTCACGTCCAACAAAGAGGCGTTGATGGACGGTCTCGACGGCTTTTACGTTGAAGGCGGACAGACCGCCGTTATCGACGCCGTCTATCTTTCGGCCGAACACGTTTCCGAATACAAAAATGGCGATGACCGTCGTCGTCGCGCGTTGATCGTGATCACTGACGGCGAGGATCGCAACAGCTTCTACAAACAGGAACGGTTGTTCGCTCGTTTGCGTGAAGAGGACGTGCAGATCTTTGTGATCGGTTTTGTTAACGAGCTCGACAAAGATGCGGGTTTGATTCGTAAGAGCCCGCGCGAGAAAGCGGTTGGTCTGATCAATAGACTGGCGACGGAAACCGGTGGGCGCGCGTTCTTCCCGGAGTCGATTGCGGACCTGCCGCAGATAGCCAACGAGATCATTCGCGACCTGCGCACGCAGTATGTGATCGCCTATAGTCCCACGAACAAAACTCAGGACGGTTCGTATCGCGCGATCAAGGTGACGGTGGACCAGCCGACGAGCGGCGACAAGCGCATCGCGTTAACGCGTAACGGAAGACTGGCGCGACGCGAAGGTCCGGGCGGCAGCACTCCCAAACCACCGAGCGTTCGTTTACCGGCGAGCAACGTCGGGCCGAAAAAGCCTTAACAAAAACCATCCACAGAATACGCAGATAACACTCGCTTAGGCAAAACTCTAGCCTAAGCGAAAACTCTGCGTAATCTGTGGATGGCTTTAGTCTCTGAGTCGGCGGATACCGTCGACGATCTCCTGCATCTGCGTCTCACGCGCCTTCGTGCGGCGCATCAATTCTTCCAGCAGCAGTTCGCTCTTGAGGTTCACTTTGAAGTCCTGCTCCGCCGCGAGCCGGTCCTTCTCGGCCGCGCGGTTCTGCGACATCATGATGATCGGCGCCTGCAACGCCGCGGTCATCGAGAGCATGAGATTGAGCAGGATGTAAGGGTACGGATCGAAGTCGGCTTTCCGGTAAATGAGAACAAAGGAGTTCAAGCCCATCCATGCAAAAAGGAAAATGAGATAGATGATGATAAAGGTCCACGAACCGCCAAACGACGCAACCTTGTCCGCGATGCGTTGGCCCACCGTCGCCTTCTCTTCCATGACGACGTTGATGTTGCGCGTGACTCGCGTCGTAACGAGTGCGTTTGTTTGACGCTTGCGCGCGCCGATCTCGCAAATAACGTCGATCGACGCTTCGGGATGTTGTAGTAAAAACTCCTGGAAGTGATCGCTGCTCAAACGGTGCAAGGTGATGTCGGTGATCGCGGTGGCGTTAGACGATCTTGGACCACGATCGAGCACGGCCAGTTCGCCGAAGAAGTCGCCGGGTTTTAGTTCAGCCAACGTCACCGGCTCCGCATCTTCATCGAGTACCCAAATACGCACCGAACCATCATCGACGACGTAGAGCGCATCGCCTTTGTCGTTCTCATTGAAAATAGTTTCGCCGGCCGGAAACTCCACCTGCTCGACTCTCTCAGCGAGCCGTTCGAGTTCGTCACTTTCCAACCGTCTAAAAAGGGAGACACGAGCCAGACTTTGAGCTTCATCACTCAGGCCTTGATCGCTCAGGGGTTGATCGCTCAGGGATTGATCGTTAGAACGGGGATCTTCAGCCACGTCACCTCCTCCTCGAAATTGGGGTTGTCAGAAACGATCACTTGGGCTGGTGCTTGTACTTAGTGCCGTGACGCGAGGCGGCCTCTTCGATCGAGTGGGTCATCGTTAACACGTCGTCGGTCCGCGCGAGCTCGATTAGCCGCCGATAATATTTCCGCAGCGCCTGAATCTCGGCCTCGCTCAGGTCTTCAACGTCGATCAAGCGGTTACTCGCACCTTCCATTGCCGCGACGATCTCGTTGAGCTTGAGATGTATCGCGAGCGCGTCTTTGTTCTGCGCGCGCTGAATCAGGAACACCATCAGAAAAGTAATGATCGTGGTGCCGGTATTAATTACAAGCTGCCAGGTATCGGAATAATGAAAAATTGGACCAGTAGCCAACCAGACGATTACAGCCGTAACAGCCAACATAAAAGCCAGCGAGGTCCCGGTTGCTTTAGTGGCCTGATACGAAAGCTGCTCCAGCGCTCTGGAAACCGGGTTAATTTTCTTTTGAGCCATCAATCCTCCAAAGGATTTGCATGAATAAGGAGGGGGCTTTCAGGATTTTGGTCTAACCGAGCCGCTGATCTTTTTGCGCGTGGTCTCGCCCGTGTGCAAGACCGGCAAACCTTCATCGACGTCTGAATGGGGTTGAGGGATCACATGCGTGGCCACGACTTCGCCGACTCGCCGGCCCGCCGCCGCGCCAGCGTCGACTGCACTGCGCACTGCTGCGACGTCGCCGCGCACGATCGCAGTTACGAGGCCGGCGTCGATCTTTTCCCAACCGACTAACCGCACGTTCGCAGCCTTCACCATCGCATCCGCAGCTTCGATCATCGCGACGAGTCCGCGGCATTCAATCATTCCGAGTGCTTCAGGCATATCAATCTCCGGCCCAAGATTAACACGGATTTTTGGTTCTCAGTTGCGTAGCGAATGAATGGGCGCGGGAATGTGACCACCGCGTCGAATGAACTCGGCGCACGAGAAGGCGTTAACCGGCATGATCGGTGCGCTGCCCAATAGGCCGCCAAACTCTACGAGCTCGCCGACACCGCGACCGGGCACCGGAATGATGCGCACCGCTGTTGTTTTATTATTCATCACTCCGATCGCCAGCTCGTCGGCGATTATCGCAGCGATTGTTTCGGCTGAAGTCGAACCCGGAACGGCAACCATGTCGATGCCGACCGAGCACACGCTGGTCCATGCTTCTAGTTTCTCGAGCGACAGCGCGCCGAGTTGGGCCGCTTCGATCATTCCCGCGTCTTCCGAAACCGGAATGAACGCGCCGCTCATGCCGCCGACTGAGCCACTCGCCATCGCGCCGCCTTTTTTCACCGCGTCAGTCAACAGCGCAAGCGCCGCAGTCGTGCCGTGCGTGCCGGCGCGTTCGAAACCCATCGCCTCGATGATGTTCGCGACTGAGTCACCGACAACTGGAGTGGGCGCGAGCGAGAGATCGATGATGCCGAACGGAATGCCGAGCCGGCGCGCTGCTTCGCGGCCGACTAGCTCGCCCGCGCGCGAGAGTTTGAACGAGAGTTTCTTGATCGTTTCCGCGAGTTCCTGCAACGGTAGATTGCGCTCGGCGTGACGCACCGCGTGATTCACCACGCCCGGGCCGGACACGCCCACATTGATCACCGCCTCCGCTTCGCTGACGCCGTGAAACGCGCCGGCCATGAACGGATTGTCTTCGACCGCATTCGCAAAACAAACAAACTTCGCGCAGGCGAGTCCGCCTTGATCGCGCGTGCGCTCGGCGGCGTCTTTGAGCAGACGACCGACATGCGCTACGACGTCCATGTTGATACCCGCGCGCGTCGTGGCGGCGTTCACTGACGAACACAAACGCGTGGTGCTCGACAAAGCTTCGGGGATCGAATCGAGAAAGCGTATCTCGGAGGGCGTCGCGCCTTTTTGGACCAGGGCTGAGTAACCGCCGATGAAGTCGACGCCGACTGCGCCGGCTGCATCGTCGATCGCGCGCGCGAGCTCGATGACATCGCCTTTCGTGCCTTCGGTGAG
>DASXXL010000064.1:0-1606 GCA_036503085.1 Pyrinomonadaceae bacterium
TCGCGCCGTAAGGTCCAAACCGCAGACCGAGATCGAGCAATCGTTCCGGACCAAAGAACTTGCGGATCAACTTCCGCTTCGTCGCACCATAGAGACTCGCGCGTGGACCGTCGTGCTGAATTCGCGTCTGCAACTCGAGCAGGATCTCCCAGTCGTGCAGAGCGTCTTTGTCGCGGTCGAACAGTACCGGTGAAAACTTCGCGATGTTGCGAATCGCGAGCAGATGAAACGCCAGATCGTAGTGGCCGCGTTCGAACGGCGACGTAGGTGGCAGGATGATGTGTGCGTGTCGCGTCGTTTCGTTGATGTATGGATCGATCGCGACCATGAAGTCGAGCGTCTCGAGCGCACGATCCAATTCACGGCCGTTCGGGGTCGATAACACCGGGTTGCCTGCGAGTGTTACGAAGGCCTTCACCTGTCCTGGTCCAGGTGTGAGAATCTCTTCGGCCAGCGCCGCGACCGGCAATTCCCCGCCAAACTCAGGCAGGTTGCGAACGCGGCTGTGCCAGCGCGCATAACTACCTCGTGACGCTAACGACTCCGGCGCTGTCACCGGATCGAACGCCGGCAGCGTGAACATTGCGCCGCCGGGTCGATCGAAGTTTCCCGTGACGATGTTCAGCACATTTATCAACCACTGGCACGTGCCGCCGAATTCCTGAGTGCTCACTCCGATCCTGCCGTAACACACGGCTGATTTCGCGGCTGCGAACTCTCTGGCTAAGCGGCGTATCTCGGCGGCTTCGATGCCTGTAACGGACGCGACTCGCTCCGGGGAAAACTCTTGTACAAGTGCCGCCACTGCATCAACGCCGGTAGTGAACGAGGCGAGGTGGTCCATGCGCGTTAACTGCTCTGCGAAGACAACGTGAAGCAACGCCAATAGCAGAAATACATCCGTACCGGGACGAATGAAGAGGTGCTGATCGACGAGCTTTGCTGTTTCGTTGCGACGAGGATCGATGAGGATAGCTTTTCCGCCGCGTTGTCGCAGCGCTTGCAAGCGAGTGCTCATTCCCGGCGCCGTCATCATGCTGCCGTTTGAGACTGCCGGGTTCGCGCCGAGCATCAGAAACAGATTTGTGCGATCGAGATCCGGAACCGGCAAGAGCAGTTGATGACCAAACATGAGATACGCGGCGAGATGATGCGCCAGTTGGTCCACTGAAGTAGCGGAGAACCGGTTGCGTGTGTGCAAGCTGCGGAGAAACGCCGGTGCGAAAAGGATTGCGCCGTAATTGTGAACGGTGGGATTGCCGAGGTAAGTGGCGGTCGAGTTTCTTCCGTAAATCTTATTGACGCGTTTTAGATTCCTGGCGACCTCGTCGAAAGCTTCATTCCAGCCGAGGCGTTGCCAGCCGGTTCGGGTGCGGCGCACGGGATGGCGGAGCCGGTCGCTGTCGAAATGAAAATCCTGCAACGCGACGGCCTTCGGGCAGATGTAACCACGGCTGAACGGATCGTCCTTATCACCACGAATCGTTAACTGCCGCTCGGATTCAACAGTAATCTCAACACCACAGATCGCCTCACACAAATTGCAGTTGCGATAATGAGGAGCGATCTTCGACATCGTGCGCTGAACGTCGGCGAAGCTTGTTGG
>DASXXL010000065.1:0-5681 GCA_036503085.1 Pyrinomonadaceae bacterium
CGATCTCGGTCGATGCGCGCGTCGAAGAAACAACGGGCGTACGCACGCTCGCAGTCGTCTTCGTTGAGAGGAACTTCGATCTCGGCCCACTCGCGCCAGGCACTTACACGCTCGAGTTCAAGTCGTGGGGCACAATTCTTAAAGTCGTCGAGTTCACGTTCAAAGAAACGCCCGTCGCCGCGCAACCGATCGACGACCCTTGTGTTTTCGTCGCGCAGCATTACCGCGACTTTCTCTCGCGCGAGTTAGACGGCGCCGGTTTCGCCTTCTGGACCAATGATCTGGAGAACTGTGGAACCGATGAAAACTGTCTCGCGGTGAAGCGCATCAACATCAGCGCCGCGTTCTTCCTCTCGATCGAATTCAAAGAGACCGCCTACTTCGTCTATCGCACCTACAGAGCAGCACTCGGTCGGCCGCCGACGTTTGCGGAGTTTCTTCCTGACGCCGCAGTGCTCGGCAAGAACGTCGTCGTGGGCAGCAACGATCCGTGGCTCCTACGACTCGGCGGCAACAAAGATATTTTTGTTGGAGAGTTCTTCAATCGGCCTGAGTTCCAGGCGCGCTACAACGGACTGACGAATGCAGAGTACGTCGACAAACTGTTCGCGACTGAAGGAATCACGCCCACGACGACCGAACGAAATGATTTAGTCGACAGTCTCGATCACTGCACGTTTACTATTGGTTGTCCGACACGCTGGAGCGTGCTGCGCAAGATCGTCGAGAATGCGGCGTTCGATCGCAAAGTTTTCAACGAAGCCTTCGTCACGATGGAATACTTCGGCTACCTCCGCCGCGATCCCGACGCGGACGGTTTTCAATTCTGGCTGGCGAAGCTCAATCAGTTCAACGGCGACTTCATCAAGGCAGAGATGGTCAAAGCCTTCATCTCTTCGAACGAATACCGCAGTCGTTTCTGAGTCGAATTCATCAAGTAAAGACGGGAGTGTCGAGCTCTCGCGATCGGAGTGCTAGTGACCGAACTCAGTGTCCGGACGCAGGATGAAACTACCGCCCGGAGATCATCAATCCCCTATCGCATTTGTTTGCTGATCGGTTTGGGTGGTCTCTTTTCCGGTGTCACTGGGCCGCTGCTCAGCACGTTCATTCCACCGCTCGTGCGCGACGCACTCGGCGATCACCGCACGGCCATCGGATTCGTCATGGCCATCGACAATGTACTGTTGCTCTTACTCATTCCGTGGGCGGGACCAGCTTCAGATCGGGCCAGCGCACGCGGACGCGGCCGCTTGCCCATCGTGCTCGCCGGACTCGTACTGTCAGCGCTCGGCATGGCGTTGCTTCCATTCTCACCCGGCTTCGGTCTTCCTTTTCTCGTCGGCGCGATAATCGTGCTGCACACCGGGATCAATATGCAGCGCTCGCCATTCCAGGCTTTGGTGGCGGACGTTGTGCCGTCGCGGCATCGATCGCTCGCGACCGGCTCGATCACGTTCCAGATGTGCGTGGGCGCGATCGCGTTCCTGATGCTGGGCCGAGTGCTCGGAATGCGGCCTGCATTTCTGATCGCGAGTGGCAGCGTTCTCGTGATTGCCGCCGCATTTATGTTTGGGCTGCGCGAACCGAAGGTGGTCCAGTCGCAATCTGCGGAAGTAACTTTTCGATCGCTCGCCAATGCTGCCTGGTCCGCGGTGCGCGGCGCGATTCCCGGCATGCGACCGATCTTCGTCGCCGTGCTCATGTTGCAGCTTACTTTCCAAACCTTCACTACGTGGTATGCGTTGCACGCGGTCGAGCGGTTCGGGATCAAGCCGCAAGACGTCACGATCGGATTCATCGCGTGGGCCATCGGCGGCGTTGCCGGCGCTTTGCCGGCGGGCGTTATCGGAACGCGTATCGGCCGTCGCAATGCAATACTGATCGGCTTCGCCACGATGGGCGCGTGCATGATCGCGCTCGATCGAGTCACACAAATGAACCAGGTGATACCGTTGCTCGCACTCGCATCAGCAAGCTGGGCGCTGCCGACAGTGAATGCGTATCCGCTATTCGTCGAGCCCGTTCCGCGTCAGCTTCGCGGCGTGCTCGCGTCGTTGTACCTGCTGTGCATGGCGTTGGGTGGCGCGATTGGCGATCCGCTGAACGGCCGCATCTTCGATCTACTCAACGGCTATCGCGCGTTGTTTCTGCTGATGGCGTGTTACACCTTGCTGGCGTTCGTAGCCATGCTCTTCGTTCCACGCGGTGTGGGCGAGGCAGACACCGGGCACGATGCGATTGCTGAACCAGCACTGTTGCCCTGAGCGGCAAAAAATGGTAAGAAACTTCGCGCCGGTTAACCTCTCTTCCCGTCAAGCTAAGTAGCCGGTACGATCTAACCAATTCCCATATTGTTCGCTGTTCGCCCGTTCGAAACTCAGTTCGATAAATCTCACTTTAAGGAAGTCCGATGAAAACAAAAACTCCCGCTATCTCCCACGTCGCAATAGCTGTGTTTCTGGCTTTGACTGCCGTCGTTTTGGCCGTTGAGTCACATACGAAATTTCTAAATCTATTCAACACTACCGCGGAAGCAGCACCGGCTTTTGTCGATCAGAGCTTCGTGCGGAAGTTGAATGTGCAGGCCAATGATCTAGTCGTCGATCCGACGACGCAAACCATTTACGCCAGCCTGCCTTCCGCTAACGGCAGCAACGGCAACTCCATCGCGCCAATCGATCCGAACAGCGGAGCGTTGGGAACGCCTGTGTTCATCGGCAGCGAACCGAACAAAATGGCGATCTCCGACAACGGCGAGTTCATTTACGTCGCTCTGACAGGCGGCTTCGCGATCCGGCGCTTCGATGTTGCAACGCAAACCGCAGGACCGCAATTCTCACTCGGCTCTGTCCAGTTTGACGGACCAATCCAGGCGGGCGAACTGGCGGTACAAACGAGCAACCCGCACACGCTTGCGGTATATCGACAGACGGTCGGCAGCGTCGCAATCTTCGACGATGGCGTGCAGAGAACCAACACGGCCGCAGTGCCATTCAACGCTTCGGTGGTGTTCAGTACTACCGATCTCAATCGCCTCTATGCCCTGAACCAAAACTCGCTCGACCGGCTCACGGTGACAGCGAATGGCGTTTCGTCCGTTACGCCACAGACGATTACGGGTACCGGCGCGGCCAAACTCAGCGGCGGCAAACTGTACACCTCGAGCGGCCATGCAATCGATCCGGAAACCGGTAATCTTTTGGGCACGTTCACTGGCTTAGGTTCGAGCAGCACCACCGCCTTCGTGCCGGACTCAAATGTAAAGCGGATGTTCTTTCTGACTGCTCCCTTCTCTTCCGGTGGTCCAGGGACTGTGACGTTGCGGGTCTACGATCAGCAGACGTTCATTCCGCTCGGCACACTCGACATTCCAAACGTTTCGGGCACGCCTACAGAAATGGTGCGCTGGGGAACGAATGGCTTGGCGTTCTGCACAACGGGCGGCAATGTCGTGCTGATTCAAACGACACTCGTTTCCGATCAAGACGTAGTTCCGACCGCGACACCAACGCCGACACCGACACCAACTCCTTCACCTACGCCGACGCCGACCCCTAATCCGGGCGAGTTGAGACAAGTGACACTCACCGCAAACGATCTCGCTGCCGCGAATGGAGCGACGACGATCTTCGCGAGCGTTCCTTCGTCCGCCGGCTTGAACGGAAACAGCGTGACGCCGATCGACGCCGTGGCTGGAACCGCCGGCAACTCGGTCTTCATCGGCAGTGAGCCAAACAAACTCGCGCTGTCGACAGACGGCGGGACGTTGTGGGTTGCGCTCGACGGCGCAAATGGAGTGCGCAAGTTTGACGTCGCATCGCGGACGCCCGGCCTGCAGTTTTCACTCGGCTCGGATCCGTTCTTTGGACCATTCCGCGCGGAAGACATGGCCGTAGCTCCGGGTCAACCAGATGTGCTCGCGGTTTCGCGACTACGCGTCGGTGTTAGTCCGCGTCACGGCGGCGTAGCGGTTTTTGATAACGGAGTTCAGAGAACGCTGACAACGCCGGATCACACCGGCAGTAACGTCATCGAGTTTTCACAATCACCCGAGATCCTTTACGGACAGAACACTGAGACGACCGAGTTTGGTTTTCGCAAGATGGCGGTGGCGCCCTGTGGTTGCATAACTGTCGCCACCACGCAAAATCTTCTCGGCACCGGTTTCGGCAGTGATTTCCGCGCAGATAACGGGCTCGTCTACTCAGTCTCCGGTCGGGTAGTCGACCCGGAAGCCAGAACGATCCAGGGAACTTTCATCCTCAGAGATCCCAACTCGTTTGGCTTCAATGCCACGCTCGTAGCGCCGGACAGCAAGGCCGGCCGCGTCTATTTCCTGTTGGATGATAACGGCAGCACGATCCTACGCGTCTTCGATATCAAGACGTTTTTGAAGATCGGCGAGCTGCAACTCCCCGGCGTCACCGGCACGGTTTCGAGTCTGATTCGCTGGGGCACGAACGGTTTGGCATTTCGCACTTCAACCCAGGTATTCCTCCTGCAAAACGCGTTGATTGGCGGACAAGATCCGAATTTCGTGGCTGCGCCTCTGCCGCCTTCGCCCACCATGACCTCGACGGTCCAGGTCTCGGCGTTCAACGGCGATGCTTCAGGCGTGACGATTGGCGTAACCGGATCGCTGACGACTTCAGGCTCGACGAATGCGAACGGAGTTTTCCAGATCAACGGCATTCCACCGTGCGGCAGCTACACGGTCACGCCGACGAAAACGAACTACCAGTTTTCGCCGCCGAGCATCACGGTGACTAATCCTGCTACAAGTTCACTGATCAACTTCTCCGCAATACGCAAGACGATCGGGTTTTCAACGGCCACCGCAAGTCAATTGGAGTTACAAAACAGAATATTCATTGCGGTAACTCGCAACACTACGACGGAACCGGCGAGCGTGACTTACCGGACGATTTCCGGCACTGCTTCCGATCGCTCCGATTTCAATGCAACCTTCGGCAAACTGGATTTCGCCGTCAACGAATCGATCAAGACGATCGCGATTCTGCTGACTGACGATGTGCTCATCGAAGGACCAGAACAGTTTACGGTGCAACTCGAGAATCCGTCCGGCGCTGAGTTCGCTCAGGGCGGCAGCACGATCACCATCACGATCAACGATAACGACATCGCAGCTTCAACCGTGAATCCGTTGTCGAACGCGCAGTTCTTCGTCCGGCAGCACTACCAGGATTTTCTCAACCGCGCGGCCGCGGACGATCCGACCGGCCTCGACTTTTGGACCAACGAGATCGCGTCCTGCAATAACATCGCGGACCCGGCGCAGAAGTCAGCCTGCTTCGCCGTGAAACGCATCAATGTGTCGGGGGCGTTCTTCCTGTCGATCGAGTTTCAGGAAACGGGTTACTTCGTGCATCGCTTGTACACTTCGTCGTTTGCGGCGAGCGTAGCGCGACCGCGCGGATTGCCGCGCTTTGCGGAATTCATGACCGACACGCAACAGATCGGCGCGGGTGTTGTCGTCGGCGCGCCCGGATGGGAACAGAAGTTGGCGCAAAACAAGCAGAATTTTGTGGCGAGTTGGGTAGCACGGCCCGAGTTTCTGGCCGCACATCCGTTGTCACAAACTGCCGACCAGTTTGTCGACTCGCTCTTCCAGAACAACGGTGTCACTCCAACCACCGCGGAACGCGCCGCGGCGATTA
>DASXXL010000066.1:0-2384 GCA_036503085.1 Pyrinomonadaceae bacterium
GCAACGTACGAAAGGACGCTAAACGTAACGTTGCAGGCGGGACGCCTGCGCTCCCAGTAAACTACGACCCAGTGTTGGGCGACGGAGTTGCGGTAGGCGTCGGAGTAGGCGGCACTTGTTCCGACGGCGGAATGCTGGCCGGGTTCGGCGTGTCCGGTGACGAGTGCAGATGAATCGCTTTCCACGCGGTCCCGAGTTTTCTGAAAACGAGCGTCATGCGACCCGATGCGGTTTCGGGCGTGCCTTTGTAGTTTTGTGATTGCGTCCAGACGCAGGTGACGAGCGCCGCGTCGCGTCCGAGCATCGTGACGTTGACGTCGCGCACGTCGAGCTTCACGTCTTTGATCTCGGGATACGAGCTTTCGCGATTCTTGCGCATCTGCTCCCAGCCTTTGGTGACCGTGCCGTTATAGTTGAAGAGGTTCAGGCGCGGAGAGTTCCAGTAGACCGAAGTGACTTCGTTGACGTTTGCGTGACGTATGCCGTCGAGTAGTTTGTTGAAAGCGGCGAGTACGGCTTCGGAGTCGCTTTGCGGCGCTGCTGTTGTCGCCGCCGGTTTTGTAGCCGCGGGTTTTGTAGTTGGAGTTGATGTAGCTCGCGGTCGCGTCGCGGGTGTCGGAGAGGGTGCTTTGGTTTGGCCAAGAGGGGACACAGATAAAAAACAGATAAAAAGCGGGATAAGGGCAAGTCGCTTAATCATAATTTAGTCCTCCTGAAACCATGGTATACCACTTCGCAGCCGCTCAACTGACGCTTCGCGTCCGAGCACGTCGAAGATCTCGAACATCGATGGTCCAACCGCTTGTCCGGTGAGCATTGTACGCGCGCCGTTGATCAATAGTCCGGCTTTCACGCCCGCTTCGTCGGCAAATGCTCTCAGCGCCGCCTCCGAAGTTTCTACGTTGAACGGCTCGACCGTTTCGAGCTTGTCCGCGAGGCCGGTCAGCAGTTCGCGGAGACGCGGCTCCTTGCGCAAGTTCTTGTTCACCGCCGCTTCGTCAAAATCGAAATCGTCAGAGAAGTAAGCGCGTCCCTGCGACGAAAAGTCTTTCAACGTGAAGTATCGCTGGCGAATCAGATCGACAGTCTTCGCGAACCACGCGCGATCGTCATCATCGTATTCCTCGCGCCACAACTTGTTCACACGCAACTCCGCCTTCACCATCGGCAACAACTCGTCGAGCGGCATCGTGCGGATGTACTCCGCATTCATCCACAGCGCTTTGTCGTCGGTCCAACGGCGCGGATCGTGCTCCTGGAAGTTGAAGATCGCGTTCGCGCGGTTGATGCCTTCGAGCGAGAAATACTCGACCAGCTCCTCTTTGCTGAGAATCTCTTTGCCTTCCGGCGGCGACCAGCCGAGCAGCGCAAGAAAGTTGCGAAACGCCGCCGGCACAAAACCACGATCGCGATAAGTGGTCAACGAAACCACTTCGCCGTGCTTGCGTTTTGAGAGCTTGCCTTTGTTCGGCGCAAGAATCAGCGGCAGGTGCGCAAACCGCGGCACCGGCGCGCCCAACGCCTCGTAAAGCAGGATCTGCTTGTGTGTGTTGGTGAGATGGTCCTGGCCGCGAATCACGTGCGTGATGCCCATCTCGATGTCGTCGAGCACGACCGAAAGGTTGTAAAGCGGATGACCATCGGACCGAAGCAAAACGAGATCTTCGATCTCCGCATGACTACGCTCCTGTGGACCATAGACGATGTCGTCAAAACGAGTCTCTCCGCTCTCCGGCACTTTCAAACGAATCGCAAACGGCTCACCCGCCGCCGCGCGCGCGTCTGATTCTTCTTTCGATAAGTTGCGAAACGGATTGCTGCGCTGGTCCACGCCTTCCAATGACTGTGCGCGGGCGCGTTCAGCGATGTTGTCCTTGACGCTCGTGTCTTCGCGTTGCTCCTTCGGCGTGAAGTCGCGATACGCCTTGCCCTCTGCGAGCAGACGTTCAGCGGCGGCGCGATGTTTTGGCGCATTCGCCGACTGAAAAACAAGCTCTTCATCGTAATCGAGTCCGAGCCACTCGAGACCTTCGATGATCGAGCGTGTCGACTCTTCAGTCGAACGCTGAAGATCCGTGTCTTCGATACGCAGGAGAAACTTGCCGCCGGTCTTCCGCGCGTAGAGCCAGTTGAAGAGCGCGGAACGCGCGGCGCCAATGTGCAGGTAGCCGGTCGGAGATGGAGCGAAACGTACGCGATTAGTCATAGCACCGCAAAGAAGCACAAAGTTTAAGCCACAAAGAAGCAAAAGGCACAAAAGCTCCAGTCAAGATTCTTTTGTGCTTCTTGTGCTTCTTTGTGGCTTGGTTCTGGCGGAGATGACAGGATTCGAACCTGTGAAGGGCTTTTGACCCTTAACGGTTTAGCAAACCGCCGCCTTCAGC
>DASXXL010000067.1:0-2795 GCA_036503085.1 Pyrinomonadaceae bacterium
GGTGCTGGTAGTTACCTCGCTCGTCGCCATCCAGTCCTTCCGCTCGCCGTCGATTTATGAAGGCGAAACCACTATCAGGATTCAGGAGAAGAGGCCGAGCATTCTCGCGACCGACAAGCTGATCATCAATGGCCAGAACGATCCCAATTTCTGGGGCACGCAACTCAAGCTGTTGCAAAACCCCGCGCTCGCGCGCCAGGTGGTCCTGACGCTCGACTTACCGCATAACCCGTCATTTTTTGGTAACCAGTCTCGAGCCGGAATCTTCGATTCTTTGCGGCGAATTTTTTCGAAGCCAAAGGAAAAGGACAATACGCCCGCGCCCGCCGGCTTGTCTGTCGTAACCGAGACGCAGAACACGATAAACAAGCTCACGCCCGAAGAAATCGAAAAGCTCGAAGCTTATGAAGACGCGATAATCGGCGGCGAAACGATCGAGCCGATTCCCAACACGAACCTCGTAAACATCAGTTATCGCCATTCGGATCCCGAACTCGCCCAGAAGATCGCCAACACGCTGGCCGAAGTTTTCAAAAATTACAACCTCGCCATCGCGACCGAGGGTTCTAACAGAGCAGAGGACGTGCTCGCGAAAGAGATCGCGAAACTGCAGACGCAGATCCAGATGGACCAGGAGTCACAGTGGAACTTCGCCAAGAACCACAACCTGGCCCTGACACCTCCGGGCGGAGCGAGTCTTGACGCGCAGCGATTGTCGACGCTGAGCGGACAGTTATTGCAAGCGGAGAATGAGAGAAAAGAACTTCAGGCCCAGCTTGAGGCAGCTCGTAACGAGAAGGACCCATTTTCTGTACCTGACGTGAACGCTTCCGCGCGTGTCGACAAACTGCGCGATCGTATTTCGCAACTGCAGGAGCAACGGGCGGCGCTGCTTGTTACCTACACGCCCGAGTGGCCGGCGGTGAAGAAGCTCGACGTGCAGATCAAAAACCTGGAAGCGGAACTGCAAAAAGCGCCGAAAGAGATCATCACTTCGATTCAAAGGAAGTATGAGGCCGCAGTCTCCAAGGAGAACCTGCTGCGCCGTTCCTATGAAGACCAAAAGGGAACGACCACGCAGCAAACACGCGATCAGATCGATCTGCTCGCGATGTCGCAGAAGCTCGAAAGCAACAAGCAGTATTTGAATACATTGCTCGCCCGGCAGCGCGAACTCGACATCTCGAATGGTAATGGCGCGAACGAAGTCAGTATAGAGACCTACAGCAGACTGCCGAAGACTCCGGTTGGTCCGCCGCGACTGCGAAACATCATCATCGCGTTCCTGTTGTCACTCGCGGCCGGCGTCGGTCTCGCATTTCTGCTCGACTTCCTCGACGACACTGTGAAGTCTGTCGAAGACGTCGATCGTTACATTCATCTGCCGGCGTTGGCTTTGATTCCTTCCAGCAAGGATCGCCGCTTGCCCGGCGTGATTGCCGCTCCG
The DNA here is from genome assembly GCA_036503085.1 of Pyrinomonadaceae bacterium. Taxonomy (GTDB): domain Bacteria; phylum Acidobacteriota; class Blastocatellia; order Pyrinomonadales; family Pyrinomonadaceae; genus PSRF01. Next base: position 1,448 of record DASXXL010000067.1, read on the forward strand.
CCGACAGGCCCGCCGTCAAGCACGACCGCGCTGGCGATGATCACCGATGCGCGTTCGCCGATTACCGAATCGTATCGCCACTTGCGCACGTCTTTGCTCTTGTCGTCAGCCGGCAAACCGCCGAAGACGATCCTGATTACGTCGAGCCAGCCCGCCGAAGGAAAGACGACCACGGGCATCAACACCGCGTTCATGCTGGCGCAGACCGGCGCGCAGGTGCTGATGATCGACTGCGATCTGCGGCGTCCGCGGCTGCACGCGCAATTCGGACTGTCGAACGCCAAGGGACTGACCACCTGGCTTTCAGGCGAGAAGAACCTCGACGGTTTGATTCAGACTTGTGAGAAGGAGCCGAACCTCAAGGTGTTGACCTCCGGTCCGGTGCCGCCCAATCCCGCCGAGCTGATCGGCTCCGAGGAGATGCGTAATTTCCTCACGCTGCTGAGCGAGCGCTACGCTCACATCATCATCGATTCACCGCCCGCGATCTCGTTCACCGACGCTTCGATCCTTTCGACTATGGTCGACGGTGTGATCCTCGTCGTTCACGGCGGCCGAAGCTCGCGCGCAGTGGTGCGGCGAGCGAAACAGCAGCTCCTCGACGTCGGCGCACATATCTTCGGCGTGGTGCTGAACCACGTGAAGGTGGAGACGCACGACTACTATTATTCCCGTTACTATTCACAGTACTACGACTATGACGGCGAATCGGAGAACGAAGCCCGCGGGACTGCGTAACCGAATCGACCGACGCACGAAATTCATGAACGTTCCCTTGATCGATCTACAGGCGCAGTATGCGTCGATACGCGACGAAGTGCGCGCGGCCGTCGATCGCGTTTTCGCGACCCAGCACTTCGTGATGGGGCCCGAAGTCGCGGCGCTCGAAACCGAAATCGCTGCTTATTGTCAGACGAGCGAAGCGATTGGTTGCGCTTCCGGTTCGGATGCTTTGCTGTTGGCGTTGATGGCGCTCGACGTCGGCGCAGGCGATGAAGTCATCACGACGCCGTTCAGTTTTTTTGCGACTGCGAGCGCGATCGCCCGACTCGGCGCGCGTCCCGTTTTCGTCGATATCGATCCGCTGACTTACAACTTGCGCGTCAATCAGATCGCGTCCGCGATTACTGCACGCACGAAAGTCGTGTTGCCGGTCCACTTGTACGGCCAGATGGCCGACATGGACCAGCTTCTGGAACTCTGCCAGACGAAGAACCTGATCTTGTTGGAGGATGCGGCCCAGGCGATCGGCGCGGAGGATCGTGGCCGGCGCGCGGGTTCGCTCGGCATTGCGGGCTCTTTCAGTGTTTATCCCAGCAAGAATCTTGGCGCGGCCGGCGACGCCGGC
>DASXXL010000068.1:0-4518 GCA_036503085.1 Pyrinomonadaceae bacterium
CGATCGATAACGGCATCAACTTCATGGACAACTGCTGGGACTACAACGAGGGCGCCAGCGAGAAGCGGATGGGTAAGGCGCTGAAAGACGGCTACCGCGAGCGTGTGTTTCTGATGACGAAGATCGACGGCCGCACGAAGAAGGAAGCGGCGAAACAACTCGACGAGTCGCTTAAGCGGATGCAAGTCGATCATATTGACCTGGTCCAACATCACGAGATTCTTCGTTACGAAGATCCGCATCGTATCTTCGACGACGACGGTGCGAACGCTGCGCTGGTCGAGGCACGCGACGCGGGAAAGCTTCGTTTCATCGGCTTCACCGGGCATAAAGATCCGCGCATTCATCTCTACATGCTAGAAGTGGCAAAGCAAAACGGGTTTCGCTTTGACGCGGTGCAAATGCCGCTCAACGTCATGGACGCGCACTTTCGCAGTTTTGAAAAACTAGTGCTGCCGGAGTTGGTGACGGAAGAGATTGGCGTGCTGGCGATGAAGACGCTCGCGAATGGGACCATACTGGAGTCGAAGACCGTGAGCGCGACGGAGTGTCTGCAGTATGCGATGAACCTGCCGGTATCGGTGGTGATCACCGGTTGCGAGAGTATGAAAGATCTCGAACAAGCGCTCAGCGCCGCGCGCACGTTTCAGCCGCTGGACGATGAACGTGTCAGCAACCTGCTCGCGAAAACCGCCCAAGCCGCCTCGCGTGGTGAATATGAACTATTCAAAACCACATCCGTCTACGACGGCACCGCAGCCCATCCAGAGTGGCTCGGCGACGAACCACCAAAGGTCCAACGCGTGATGCAAACGTCGTAACACGCATAACCCGCTGGTCCAGTTCCTATCCACGGATTACACAGATTGGTTTAGAATCCGTGTAATCTGTGGATGGAAACTGCCCCCGTTTATGAATTACAAACTCCGACCGCCGAATGAATTTACTCTACTCAAGCCCGGGTCGGAGCGGCAGTCGGATGGCGACGCGGAACGCTCGCGCATCCTGCTCGAATTCAACAACGCCCTCGTCTCACAACTCGATCTCCAGGAATTACTCAAGTCGATCTTCGAACAGATCAAACAAGTCTTTCGCCAGGATGGAAGCGCTGTGTAATTATCATTGGCCCGGCAACGTGCGCGAGTTGGAAAACTTTATCGAGTGCTCGGTGATTCTTTCGCGGGGCGCGGAGCTGGAGTCGCCGCTGGCTGAGCTGTCTTCCGTTCCTGTTGCAGCGGCCGCTGCGGCGGGTGATGGTCCATGCGTACCGGATAAATCCACCTCGGCACAATGGAAGACATGGAACGCAGCTACATCGAAGAAGTGCTGCGACATGTCAACGGCATGATCGCGGGCAAAGGCGGCGCGGCGGAGATCCTCGGGCTTCCGAGTTCCACCCTGCGCAGCCGCATGAAAAAACTCGGTATCAAGTAGTTTTAGGTTTATTCTGGCTTTGCAGCAAGCCGGATCGCGACTCACAGCTAACGACTTTCATACGAAGTCTCACGTTAACAAAGGAAAACACGATGACTATCACACTCTTCGAAGCCCAGCGAGGCTGTCGAACTATCACAGGCGCACGTGTCGATCGTGGAGAGGCTCCTCTTCTGTCTCTGGGCCGCGCTGGTGAGTGTAATACCAGCCCTCGCAGCCACCTACTCCGCCCTGCAAATAACGAGGTTCTTCAGAAGCATGAAGAATGCTGAAGACACAACGAGATCCAACGTGTTCGCTCACCTGCATACCCTCAACACGCCAATGGTCATTGCACTCGGAATCTCTGCATTCCTGGCATTAGGGTTGGCTCTTGTACTCGCCATAGAACCCAAGCGCAGATTGGCTTCCGTCGGTTTGCCTTTGTCAATTAGTGTTCCAATTCTGGCGGCCCTGCCGGCGTTGTTTCTCTGGTTTGCTGAGACCAATACCATTGATGTTTTTTTCAGTAAAGTCTTAGATGCGACGATTGCGAATACTGCACACACTGTTAGTCTACTTCTCTTCGCCGCCATGGTCTGGGGTCTGCTCGTCCAGGGCGCGGCTGTTGTGTTCTCAATCGTCTCGCTCTGCATACCTATAAAAAGGCGAACAGACGCGTTTTCACTACGCCGTGCATTTGTATGGGCGGTCACCGGAACGCTTCTGCTGGTCTTCGCCGGCGCTTACTTTGTTCTCGTTTGAGCGCGCGACGGCCGATGCTGATCGTGCCGTACGGGCAGGACCAGCCTGACAACGCGCGACGCTGTGTGGTGTTGGGCGTCGGCGAGATGATCGCGAGCAAGGATTATTCGTTTGAGACAGCGTTCGCGAAGCTCGGGCGCATCTTGCGCGATCCGTCTCGTGCGGAGAACGCGCGCAAGGTGTCGGTGCGCTTGCTGCGTGAAGATGGAACGCGGACGGCGTGCGACGTAATTGAAGGAGTGCTCGATGACGTCGCTGTGGGCAGGCAACGCAGCAGCGGCGCGAACGAGTCGCGTTTAGGCGGTTCGCTTACGACGCGCTATGATTGCGGCGTTCACAGTAACAGTACGTTGCGCTAATTTTCAGAGACAGGAAGGGACTGTAATGCCGACACGAACAGCAGAAGCGGAATGGAAGGGTAATCTCGCCGAGGGTGAAGGACGATTGAAACTCGGGAGCGGAGCGTTTGAGGGTGCTTATTCGTTTAAGTCGCGTTTTGAAGAAGGGCAACCGGGCACGAACCCCGAAGAATTGATCGGCGCGGCGCACGCGGGCTGCTTCACGATGGCCCTGACGGCAGCCTTATCGCGGGCGCAGATCAAAGCGACGCGCATTCACACCACCGCGCGTGTGACGCTGGAGAAAGTCGGCGAGGCCCCTACCATCACACAAATTGACTTGGAAACCGAAGCCGAGGTTCCCGGGATTGACGACGCACAGTTTCAGGAATACGCCAACGGCGCTAAACAAAACTGCCCCGTGTCACGCGCGCTCGCCGGAACGCAGATTCATCTGAACGCGAAGCTCTTGTAGTTTGTTTGAAGGCGAGTTGATAGTTGGTCAGGCGAACTCGGTATCGTCGCAACGCGCACCCAATGTAGTTCGTCAACACGCAATTGTTACGGAGCGCCGAAGGCGCGGCCAGAAGGTAGCCAGGGGTGAGCGTGACGCGAAGCGGCACGCGCTACCCTTGGATCCATAAACAAAAACGTGCAGGGCTCAAGGGCCGACAGACACGGAGCACGCCACATGTCTATCGCCCGTTCCGGGCTGGTCCTCTTCTAATCGAGTGAGCAATGAGAGTGACGGACCGAGGGATGACAGCGACAGACCGAGCGCTGCCAATAACACCGGCAGAACGAGTAACAGCGGCAGAACGAGCACGAAGATCGCGTGTTCCCAAAACGCGCCGCGTTTGAATGAGCCGTTGAGTAGCGGGACGCCGAGTGTTGTTGCGTAGTAAATCAGAAGCGGAAACGGCAACACTCGCGCGAGCCGCGATGGTTTCGTGGACTCGAATTCTTCGGTAAGGAAAAACAGGAACAGCAGGAAGCCGAAGTAGACCACGATGCCTTCGAGGCGGTGCAGTTGGTTGTTTGTCAGACCGCTGATTTCCACTGAGCGAGCGCGCAGTTCGAGCGCGATGCAGATGCGTATCGTGTTCGCGATCAATGTCACGACGTACGCGAACATCGCCGTGATCGGAATGAACCGCCAGCTAAGCGCCTGAAAACGCGCGCGCCACAAGCGCCGCAACGCCAGCATCAGAAACGCCGTGATCAGAAAGTTAACTCCCGCACACGGCACAGCGATCACAAACGTGCGATCGCTCGTCATGTAACCCGCGTACAATTCAAACTCAAAACGCCGGCCGCTCAACAACTCGACCATCTTCGTCGTGGGCGCGAGGATCCAGCGCAACTGGTCTGCCGTCGCGGTCGAGTAGTAAAACTTGAGCGCCAAAGCGCAGAGCCCCACGAGGGCGAGCTGTGCGCTCCAGATCAGCTTCGGCTTCATGGTAACGGGCGGCTTCATGCTAATCGTCGCTGCGTTCTTGCGAACCATAGCATTCGCGCAAATCGCTGCGTTCGTACGAAGCGCTGCTGCCGTGTCCATGACTACCGCGCTCTTCATACAAACCGCCTGCGTCGTAACGCAATCATGAACGTGACGATCAGCAACGACCCAACCAGCAGCCACACCAACTCCGGTTCGCTGCCGACTTCCGTCCCATCACCAACCGCAAGGTCACTCACTCGGAGCGGCAACGCCGACGGCTGGTTCACGTCCTGCGCCGAACCCGTCGGATTCGTCACCACTTCGCGCACCGCGATGAACGACGTGTAACGAGTCAACAGGTTGTACTTCAACCCAAGCGCGGTGATCACCTTCGCGTTATCGTCCGAAACGTCATACGCGCCGTAGTCAGACAACTCTGCGATTCGCGAACGCGCCCACAGATAACGCAGCGCACTATTCGCTTCATCCGGCTGCGACGCCGCAACGTCGAGTTGCGTCGCGTAATCACCCTGGCCCGTCTTGCCCGTAAGCTCGATCACA
>DASXXL010000069.1:0-3466 GCA_036503085.1 Pyrinomonadaceae bacterium
TGCCCGAAGATTCCGATCTTCACGCCGCCAAACTCGCGAATGACGAAAGGCTGCGCGCCGCCAAACGCCTGGCCCGTTTTGTTGTCGATGACGTTCGCCGCCACCCAGCCAAACTTCGACTCGCGTATTCGCTCGCGCAACACGTCTGGTCCGAAGTCGAATTCGTGATTGCCGAACGTGGCGTAGTCGAGGCCGATCGCATTCCACGCTTCGATCATTTGCGCGCCTTTGTAAGTGATCGATTCGACCGACGGCGAGATCGTGTCGCCGGCAAGCAGAAACAGCGCGTTTGGGTTCTCTGTCTTGATCGACTTAGTTAGCGTCAACACGCGAGCGAGTCCGCCGCGACCGTCAGTGTCGGGCGAGAACTGGTAGACGTCGTTGACTTGCAGCAGCGTCACGCGAACGTTGCACTCGGTTTTCTGCGGCGCAGCCGTCGTTAGAAAAACGCTGAGGAGCAGAGCGAGTGCAAACAAGGCGCGGCGTGCAAACGGGCAACGAGCGTTCATCGTGTCTACCTCAAAGTTGGCTTAGATAATTCTGATTCGCGAGGACGTGAATTATACTCGGGTGACTCAATGGCGGATAGCGAGACATTCTTCATCACGGGATTTCCCGGTTTCATCGCGGACCGCCTGCTGGAACGTCTGGCGCCGAAAGAGAGCAGGTTTATTCTGCTCGTGCAGCCTTCGTGGTTGGACCGCGCGCGTCACGAGATCGAGCGCATCGCTCAACTCACGAACCGTGACGCCAAAGATTTCCAGATCGTCGAAGGCGACATCACACAACCACGCCTCGGGCTCAGCGCTTCGGATTTCGAACTCACCAAACAAGAGACCACGCGCATCTTTCACCTGGCAGCGCTTTACGATCTCGGCGTTGCATGCGAACCCGCCATGCGCGTGAACGTCGGCGGCACGCGCAACGTCGTCGAGTTTGCGCGTTCGCTGCCGTCGTTGAAGCATTTTCATCACGTCTCGACGTGCTACGTTGCCGGCAAGCGTGAAGGCGCGATCCTCGAAACCGAGCTGCGTCACGACGCGGGTTATCGGAATTTTTACGAAGAGTCGAAGTATCTTTCGGAGTTGGAAGTCGAGTCGGTGAAGCACGAGTTGCCGGTGACGATTCATCGGCCGTCGGTTGTTTGCGGCGATTCGAAGACCGGCGAGACGGTAAAGTACGACGGCGTCTATTACCTGATTCTTTACCTGTTGCGGTTCCCGTGGCTGTCGGCCGTCAACATCGGCAACGATCGCGTGAGTCTGAATCTCGTGCCGGTTGATTTCGTGGTGGATGCGATGGCGGCGCTCGCGTTCGACGAAAACGCGATTGGAAAAACCATTCAACTGGCAGATCCCGCGCCGCTGTCGACAAGCCAACTCTTCGACGCGATCGCTTGCTCGGCAAATCATAAACAGTCACGGGTGATTGCGCCCGCGACGGCGGTCCGTTTCTTTCTCATGTTGCCGCCGTCGCCGAAGATTACAGGCCTGCCGCACCACGCCGTGCCGTATTTTTTCCTCAAACAATTTTACGACTCCAGCCAGGCGCACGAGCTACTCGCTCCTCACGGCATCCGCTGCCCACCTTTCCCGAGCTACGTCGATAACATCGTCAACTTCGTCAAAACCCACCGTCATCTGTGAGCCCCGTCCCCGGCTTGACAAACGCTGGAATTAGAATTAGTCTAAATCCATCGTGAAAGCGGCCAATACAAAAACAACGGGGAAAGCCAGCGAACCTAAACTGACCCCGCAACGCGACGCCGTGTTCCAGGTGATCCGCGAACGCGAAGATCACCCCACCGCCAGCGACATCTTCGAGGCGGCCCGCCGCCGTCTGCCCGGCATCAGCTACGCAACCGTTTACAACTCCTTGCGCTATCTGAAAGAAGCCGGCCTGGTGCGTGAAATCAATTTTGGCGACAGCGCCAGCCGCTACGATCGCGAGACCGAACGTCACGATCACGCGATCTGCAACGACTGCGGCAAACTTGTCGACTTCGAATTGCCGGAAGCGGCCAAACTGATGCAGGCCGCCGCGCGCAAGTCGCGCTTCAAAGCGGAGTCGGTCCACTTAACGTTGCGCGGGCTTTGTCCGGATTGTCGCGAGTCTTCGTAAAGCTCGTTCAGTAGTGACGGAATAATTCAACTTTTTTGGAGGATACATGACAGCAGCAACAGCAGTAGCAGCAGAAAGGGCGATGGTGGGCCAGCCCGCGCCGGATTTTGAAATGGCCTCGACAAAAAACGTGGAAAAACTCAACGAGCCGGTGAAGCTCTCCGATTACCGCGGCAAGTGGCTCGTGCTCGTTTTTTATCCACTCGATTTCACGTTCGTTTGCCCGACCGAGTTGACCGCGTTCAGCGATCGTTACCAGGACTTTGTCGACATCGGCGCGGACATCATCGGCATCTCGACTGACTCCGTTTACTCGCATCGCGCGTGGTTGAACACGTCGCGCGACAAGGGTGGCGTGGAAGGTTTGAAGTACCCGCTCGCAGCGGATGCGACGAAGCAAGTAGCGGCGGATTACGGCGTACTGATTAACGACAAGGGCATTGCCCTGCGCGGACTCTTCGTGATCGATCCCGAAGGCGTGCTGCGTTACAAGGTCGTGCACGATTTGAACGTCGGCCGCTCGGCGGAAGAAACGCTGCGCGTGATTCACGCGTTGCAGACTGGTGGACTCTGCCAGGCTGAGTGGAAGCCCGGCCAGAAAACTCTTAACGGCTAACAAAAGGGAATCCACAGATTACGCAGATTGTCTGCGTAATCTGTGGATGAATTTCAGGTAAAGATCATGGCAATGAAGATAGGAACAGAAATGCCGCGGCTCGAAGGCGCGACGGAATGGTTCGGCGGCACGCAAGCGCACGTCGAATCCGAGATCGCGGGCCATCCGACGCTCGTTCACTTTTGGTCGGTGAGCTGTGGAATTTGTAAAGACAACCTGCCGCGCGTCGCCGAGTGGCGCGACGAAAAGAAGAAGCACGGACTACGCGTCATCGCTATTCACATGCCCCGTTACGAGACCGACACGGACGTGGACCAGGTGCGCGAGCTAATCAGCCAGTATGGCATCACGGAGCCGGTCGCGGTCGACAACGAGCACAAACTCAAGGACGCGTTTCACAACCATCAGGGATTTGTGCCGGCGTATTATCTGTTTGACGCGGAAGGCAAGTTGAAAAGTTTTGCCGCGGGTGAGCGCGGCCTTGATATGTTGAAATCGGCGCTGGAACGTTTGCTGCCGGTTGAAGAAGTGGCAGTCTCGGGTTAACGACCGGCGAGAACTTCGCCGACCTTGTAGAGAAGATAAAGACTGACAAATGCGCTCCCGATCGCCAATGCGCTTAAGCCTAGAATAATTCCTCCCACGAACAACCAGTCGCTAACTCTTCCCGACCGTGCCTCTTCAACCGACACGGTCGCACGTTTTTTGAGCAACTCCATGTTCATGTGG
>DASXXL010000070.1:0-5070 GCA_036503085.1 Pyrinomonadaceae bacterium
TAAAGACATCGGAAATATTTAGCCACAGACGACGCAGATTAACATAGAATCCGCGCATGAAAACTCGTCTACGCAGCGTCATCATTTTACTCGCGATCATCGTAACACTGAGCAGCGCGGCCGCGGCCCAGGAGCCAGCGCTGAAATCGACCGCCTACCGGCTCGCGATGTCGCGTCCGGTCTCTCATCTCTTCGAGGTCGCAATCGAAGTCGAACTTCCCGACGAACTCAAAGACAAACTGGTCCAGTTTCAAATGGCGCGATGGTCGCCGGGCCGCTACGCAGTCTTCGACTTCGCCAAGAACGTACAGGAGTTTCACGCGATTGATGGCCGCTGTCCCACTGTCCTTGCTTGCGCAGATAAACCAGCTCGTCCGGTGACGCGCGTCGACGATCAAACCTGGAGCGTCGCGCCTTCCGGCAGCAGCACCCTCACGATCACTTACAAAGTCTTCGCTAACGATCTCTCCGGCACGTTTTCGCAACTCGACGATCGTCACGGAAACTACAACGGCGGTTGCATCTTCATGTATGTCGTGGGCCATAAAGCCGATCCGGTGAAGCTGACAATCGCTCCGCCGAAGGATTGGAAGATCGTGAACGGCCGCATGGACCAGCCAAACCAAACCGAATGGCAGTTTCCCAACTGGGACATCATGATCGACACGCCGACCGAGATCGCTCCCGATTGGACACGGGAGGATTTTGAAGTCGATGGCAAGAAGTATCACGTCGTGGTTCATTCGTTTGGCCCGGAAGGTGGCAAGCGCGCGGCACTCGTGAACGATATTCAGAAGATCGTGCGCGCGGAAGTCGCGATGTGGGGACCGCCGGAGTTCAGTGAGTACACGTTCCTGCTGCACTTCGCGGCCGACGATCATTCCGGCGACGGCATGGAGCATCTCACTTCCACGCAGATCATCGAGCCCGGCGCGCTCGGCGAACCAGCCGTTTACGCAGACACACTCGACGCAGTCTCGCACGAGTTCTTTCATGTGTGGAACGTGAAGCGGCTACGCCCGTTTGAGCTTGGACCATGGGATTTCACGCGGCCAGCCAACACGCGCGGGCTCTGGGTCGCCGAAGGATTCACAAACTACTACGGAAGACTCATGTTGCGGCGCGCCGGACTCTGGGATGATAAGAGGTTCTTCGGTCGCGAGGCGCAAACAATCAAAGGTATTGAGAGCGCACAAGGCAGCCACTTGATGAGTGCCGAGGAATCATCTTTATCGGCGCCATTCCTCGATGATGCGCCGCACTCACAGCAAACGAATCTCGAGAACACGGCGGTCAGTTATTACCCGAAGGGCGAGCTGATCGGTCTCGTGATGGATCTGTTGATTCGCGGGCGCACGGCAGGGAAGTCGTCGCTGGACGACGTGATGCGCCGCATGTACGAGGAGTTTTATCTCAAGAGTCCGAATAACAGTTACTACTTGCGCGGGCGTGGTTATCACACCGACGATGTCGAGCGCGTCGTGGCGGAGTTAGGCGGCGCGGAGTTTCACGAGTTTTTCAACCGATATATTCGAGACGTTCAGGTGTTGCCTTACGATGAGGCGTTCGCGTATGTCGGACTGCGGTTGGTGAAAGCGGTGGCTAAGGAACCGTTCAACGCGGGGCTCGCGCTGAATTTCGATGAGCAAGCGGCGACGATTCAGAACGTGCGCAACTACTCGCCCGCTGAGAACGCGGGATTAGAGAAGAACGATGAGATCGTTTCGCTCGGTGGGAAGAAGGCGACGCGTGATATGTGGTTGAAAACTTTGGCGGGTTATAAGAAAGGCGACACGGTTCCCGTGGTCGTGAAGCGCGATCGGCGTACGATCAAGGCGGAGATTGTTCTCGGCGATCCAGAGCGCTTCGATTATCGGATTGAAGAACGATCGGACGCCACCCGTCAACAACTCGCATTGAGAACCGCGTGGTTAACTACGGCACGATGACTTCCAGCGAATGAGGCGCGATCTCGAAGCGCATCGGTAACTGACCGAGTAACTCACCATCGATCTGCACCGGCGCATTGCCGGTTGCGCGCACGCGCGTCGCGTTCACAAACTGCACGCCCGGTTTGTTCCGCGGCATCCCGCTGCGCACCGCGTAAGCAAGCAAACGTAGATAACTAAAGCGGCGCATCGTCTCGATCATGCAGATCTCAAACTCCGGCTTCTCGAGACGCGCGCCGGGCGTGATCAAAAGATCGCCACCATAACGCGCGGCCTTGCCGATCGCCGCAAACGTCCCCGTGTATTCATGTCCGTCGATCTCGAGCGTAAACACCGAGGGCTTCCAATCCGCCAGATGACTCAAACCCGAAATCCAAAACGCGCCTCTTCCAATGCGCTTCTTCAACCGCGGCGGCGTTCGTTGGACCACTGACGCGTCGAGACCAATGCCCGCCATCAAAACAAACAGCCGGCTTGTTCCAGTCGCTTCCTCAGTGGCGAGTCCGAGATGTATCCGGCGCGTATTCCCACGCGCCGCGACAGCAGCAGCTTGTTCGTCGTCAAGTGGCAGCTTCAGTTCACGAGCGAGTACGTTGCCGGTGCCGCGCGGAATAATCGCGAGACGGGCTTCAGTACCAGCGAGTCCCTGAATCGCTTCGTTGATGGTCCCATCACCGCCCGCGACGATCACATCAGACGAGCCGTTGCGCGCAGCGCGCCCCGCGATGTCAGTCGCGTCACCGGGAGCTTTAGTTAATTGCAGATCAACGTCGAGGCCTAACGAGCGCAGTTGTGAGGCGACGTTATCGATTGATCTAAGCCGGCGCGAACCATAGCGGCCCGTCTTTGGATTGGCGATGAGAGTTGCTTTGCGGATCACTCCAAACGATAGTTCGGCGCTTCTTTCGTAATGATGACGTCGTGCACGTGCGATTCCTTCAAACCGGCCGACGTGATGCGCAGGAAACGCGTCTTCTCCTGAAACTCGTTGATGTTGCGGCAGCCGGTGTAACCCATGCCCGCGCGCAACCCGCCGACTAATTGCGTCACCATGTCGGCGAGAGTTCCTTTATAGGGCACGCGGCCCTCGATGCCTTCGGGCACGAGCTTCGACTCCGTCACGCCCATGTCCTGCGCGTAACGATCGCGCGAGCCTTCGCGCATCGCACCGATCGATCCCATGCCGCGATAAGTCTTGAACGAACGGCCCTGAAAAAGAATCACTTCACCCGGCGCTTCTTCCGTCCCAGCAAACAGCGATCCGATCATTACAACGTCGGCCCCGGCAGCAATTGCTTTCGCGACGTCGCCAGAAAACTTCACCCCACCGTCGGAAATAACCGGCACCTTACCGCGCGCGGCCTTCACCGAATTCGCGATCGCTGTGATCTGCGGCACGCCCGCGCCCGTCACGACGCGCGTCGTGCAGATCGATCCCGGGCCGATACCGACTTTGATCGCATCGACACCCGCGTCGATCAATTCCTGTGCGCCTGCGTTCGTGCCGACATTACCTGCGATCACATCCGTGTCGGAATGCAGCCGTTTGATCTCTTTCACTGCCTCAATCACGCGCGACGAATGACCGTGCGCCGTATCGATCACCAAACAATCAACGCGTGCTCGCACCAACTCATCAGCGCGCTCGCGATAATCGCCCGTTGCCCCGATCGCCGCGGCCACGCGCAAGCGGCCCAAATTATCTTTCGCGGCTGACGGATACTTGATCGCTTTCTGAATGTCTTTGACGGTGATCAGTCCTTTTATATGTTTGTCGTCGTCAACGACGAGCAGCTTCTCGATCCGGTGTTTCTGCAACACCGCTTTCGCTTGGTCCAACGTCGTGCCGACGGGAACGGTGACGAGCGGTTGCGGCGTCATGATTTCCGAGACAGGAATATCGAAACGCGTTTCGAAACGCAGGTCGCGGTTAGTGATTATGCCGACGAGATGACCCGTCTCATCGACGACGGGAACGCCGCTAATATGAAAGCGCTCCATTACCTGGAGCGCTTCGCGTACCGGCCGGTCCGGTCTGATCGTCACCGGGTCGACGATCATGCCCGACTCGGAGCGTTTTACTTTGTCGACCTCCTCCGCCTGCCGCTCGATGCTCATGTTCTTGTGAATGACACCGATGCCGCCCTGCTGCGCAAGCGCGATCGCCAGCGAGGCCTCGGTCACGGTATCCATCGCCGCCGAGCACAACGGGATTTGCAGCCGGATGTTGCGCGTGAATTGGGTGCCGGTATCAGTCTCGTAAGGCAGTACGTCGGAGCGGTCGGGAACGAGAAGTACGTCGTCGAAAGTTAGTCCTTCAAAAATATCTGCTGTGATCATGTGTGCGTAAATCGGTCGTTACTGGGGTGAGGTCATTATACATAGGACAGGGAGTTTGACTCAGTGCGAAAAACACCTCGCTTCTGGAAGGCGTAACTTCCGCGCGTTTTTGAAACCAGTGCAGGGCGGCGAGCGCGGCCGCGGTGAGAATCGCGAGGATCAAGATCGCCAAAACAACCGTCAACCAGGGCGAGCGCGTCGCGGGCGTGTCGGTGTAAACCTTCGAATGCATCGGATGAGTGTTCACTTCATCCGCGGATTCGCCGCCGTGCTCGCGCAGATAGCGCGTGTAGCCCTCGATCGCCTCCCGCTCGTCGTAGCCGACACACTTCGCGTAGGCCTTTATAAAACTGCGATTGAAAACACCTCCGGGCAGGCGTTTGTAGTCGTTTGCTTCGATTGCTTCGAGGTAGTGGACGGAGATTCTGGTTTGATCGCAAATTTCACGCAGGCCAATGCCGCGTGCCTCGCGCGCGAGTCGCAATTGTTCGCCGATACTCGCTGCCATCTCCAGTCGTTCGTTTACTGACTTGGGTGGACTGCCTTGGACCGCACAACTCCCACTTTTTCTGCACTATAGCTTGGCCCGCTAAACGGTGTCAAACTATTGCCGATTGCCAATTGTCGATTGTCAATTTAGGAAGAGGGAAATCGGCAATCGGCAATTGGCAATCGCCAATGCTTGTGATAGGTTGACGCCAACGGTGACCCGGTAAAGTCGTTTTAATCTCTACAATAGGAAAAGTGAGGAGAAAGAGATGCCCCTGGAAGCACTCGGAAT
>DASXXL010000071.1:0-3996 GCA_036503085.1 Pyrinomonadaceae bacterium
CAACTTGCACAAAACATTTTCGACGCCGCATGGTGGTGGTGGACCAGGCTCCGGTCCGTGTTGCTGCACGAAGGAGCTGGAACCGTTTCTGCCGGTGCCGCGCATCGTCAAAGAGGACGGCGGTTTTCGTCTCGATCATAACCAACCAAAATCGATCGGCCGCGTGAAAGCGTTCTTCGGCAACTACGGCATGATGCTGCGCGCGCTCGCTTACACGTTGACGCACGGCAACGACGGACTGCGCGAAGCGACCGAAGCCGCGGTGCTCAACGCGCGTTACATCGCGAACGGGCTCACGAGCGATTACGACAAACCGTTCGACAGTCCGCCGATGCACGAAGTCGTTTTCACTGACAAGCGGCAGTCGCGCAAGGGCGTACACACGCTCGACATCGCGAAGCGTTTGATCGACTACGGCTTTCATCCGATGACGATCTATTTTCCGTTGATCGTACAGGGAGCGATGCTGATTGAGCCGACGGAGTCAGTGGGCCGCCAAGAGCTCGATCAATTTATCGCAGCGATGAGATCGATCGCGCGTGAGGCAGTGGAGAATCCGGATCTGGTTTTGAACGCGCCGCACGACACGCGTATCGGGCGTCTCGATGAAGCCGCGGCCGCGCGCAAACCTGTGCTTCGTTGGCGAAAGCCATCCGCAGATTACGCAGAACGGACTTAGCAGGCAGCGAACTCAATCAGGGTTATCTCACTCCCCAACCTAATCTGTGTAATCTGTGGATGGTTTCGGTATTCGCAACAACGCGAGCCGCTCGACGACGCGGCCGTTGATGAGGTGCTCCTCGACGATCTCCGGCACATCTTTGGCCCGCACTTGCGCGTACCAAACGCCATCCGGATAAACCATCACCGCCGCGCCAATCGCGCAAAACCCAACCGAGCCGCACTCAGTCAGCACGACCGTGCCTTCCGGACTGCAGCCTTTCGACAACTTCCCGTATTGCAGCCCGCGTGATTTCAGCTCGCGTTCGAAAGCGTCCTTGACTGCGGCGCTGTCATTCGCCGAACACGACTTGCCCGTGCACACAAACACGTGCCGCTGAATCCGGGCCGAGGCAATCGGCGCCAACTCCATCAGCCGCTCACAATCATCAATAAACTTCGCTTCCGCCACGCAAAACCTCGTTTCGATTTCATGCTAACTCATTGTAGAATGACGCGTCGAGAGGTTCTCGCTTTAGCAATTTATGGCAACTGGCCTCGTTATTCATATTTCCTCGGGCGAAGACCGGCACACCGAAATCCTCACCGACGACAACCTTCGCATCGGTACCAACGAAAGCTGTGACCTGCGGCTGCGCGCGTCGAGTCTGCCGAAGGGCACCGCGAACGGCTTGCTGCTCGAGCTGGCGCGTTCAAATGGACATGCCTACCGCATCGTCGACTTCGACCAAACGTTGCCGCTCGTCTTGAACAACGAGCCGCTCGTGCCGGGAACGGAAATACGTGATGGTGACGAGATGCGGGTGGAGGGTTCCGACCTGTTGCTGCACTTCTTTCCCGTGCGCGATTTGCCGGCGGTCGTTCCACCGGCTGCTCGTGAAACGCACGTCGCGCCGTTTATCGAAGCGGCGGCGATTGAGTCCGCGGCTACTGCCCGACGCGACGACGCAAAAGTTTTCTTACGTGAGTTCACTCGCGAGCTCGTGCGCGAGATCAACCCGAGCACGAAACTAGTCACGCTCGCGATCGCGCTGGCGCTCGTCGGCGGCATTCTTTATCTCGGCTTCGCGATGTACAAGGAACTTCAGCGCAGCCGCCGTCTCATCGACGATCAGCGCGCACAGCTCGGCCAGATGCGCGATCAGGTTGCGAAGACGAATACGCAGTTGGGCGATCTCGGCCGTTCGACGAAGGAACTTCAGGACAGTCTTTCGCTCGCGGTGAAACTGCGCAGTGAGTACGGCCGCGGCGTTTGCCTGATCGCGGGCTCGTTCTACTTTGTCGAAAACGGTACTGGACGTCCGCTGCGTTGGGCTGAAGCACAGCTCAATGACAACGGCAACGCGGTCCAGAATGGCGGCGCTCCCGAAACGCTGACTCCGGAGGGCAACGCAGCGGTGGCGGAATATGAATTTGTCGGCAGCGGTTTTTATGTGGGCCAGGGTTTCGTGATGACGAACCGTCACATCGCGCAACCATGGATGGCCGACGATCGCGCGCAAAGCATCAGCGGCGGACTCAATGCGCAACCGCGACTCAAAAAACTGATTGCTTACTTCCCCGATTTCACTCAGGCGATTCCACTGAAGTTCAAAGCTGCGGCGCAACGCGACGATCTCGCTGTGTGCGAGCTCGACATCCCCGAAGTTCCCGACACGTTGCCGATTCTGCCGCTCGAAACCGATCCCGATGCGGTCGCGGTCGGCAAGACAGTGGTGATGATGGGTTATCCCTCTGGTCCGGATCGTCTGCTCGCGTTGCTCGACGACGCCGAGTCGCGCGGCATTCAACAACGCTACGGTACGCCGATGGCCCAGTTGGCCTACCTCGCCGAAACGAAACGCATTCAGCCTTTGACGACTCAAGGCAGCATTACCGATCTCGACGTGCGGCGCATCGTTTACGACGCACGCACGGCGGAAGGTGGTTCGGGTGCGCCGTTGTTTGGACCATCCGGCCGCGTCATCGGCGTCAACTTCGCCGTCTTCACTGAAAACCAGGCCTCCAACTTCGCGGTGCCGAGTCGCTTCGCCGTCGCGCTGCTCGAACGTACCGGCTGGAAAGCACCGCCCAAAGAAGGCAAGGACCTGGAAACAGCCGGCCAGCCTTCGAGCTACACACCGCAATCCGGCGCGCCGCAATAACGACGAACCTACCACCTCGTTAGTTAACAAATCCGTGATCATGATCGTCTCTAACGAACGGCAACGTAGTTTGACTGCGCGGGCATCTGATCTCGGACTGTTGCAGTGCAGAGCCTGTCACAGACGCGACACAAAATCGGATCACGCGCCGTTAGACTGATGTATATTTAGTTAACGCCCTGCGAGGGCATAACTATTGCAGTTTGAAATCGTGAGGGCGAAGTTATTTGAGTGTCTGTTAGTCCTGCTGTACTTGGGAATGCAGCACAGAATCGCCAACTGCCACATTTGAGAGAAGTCTGAAAAACAATCAAGGATGATGCTTCAAACCCGTAGGCACTGGCATCTGAAGGCGAGCTTATTTGCATTTCTGCTCGTTGTTGCGCCGCTACTGCAAATCAATTCAGTCAAAGCCCAGGGTCCGAATGCGCCCACGGCTGCGGACAATGACCCGACCACGCCGCTCTCACAGATCCTGCGGCTCGAGAAGATCGATGTGCCCGGTGGGGCGGAATTGATCACCGTCGAAGCCAAACTTTCGAATCTCGAATCCGATAAAAACGACAGATGGATCCCGTTGGTGTCTATTCTTCGCGACACTCTCGGCGACCAGAACCCCGAAAACGATCGTCTGCGTTACGTTTGGCCGTTGACTTACACACGACCGACGACGAAACAAAAGCTCGCCGCGGCCATTCCTTTTTTCTACACGCGCATCGGCAGCAAGAACGGTTCGTCGAAGACGCCGCCGGCCGCGCTCGATCTGGCAGCGCCGGCAAGCGACGTTTGGAACAAAGTGCTGTGGACCGCGCTTCAGGGCGTCCTGCTCGATCCGTACGGCACCCCGATCAAAGCCTCGACCAGTTCTTATCGCCGCAACACGAGTGACTACCGCAAGTCGCACATCATTCGTGCGCTCGCCGTCTTATCACTTTACGAAGCAGTCGAAGGCGAAAAGCCTTTGAGCGACTCGGAAATGGCGACAATCCAGGCGCGACTGCTTTTGACTGACAAAACTTTCGGCGGCCTTGTCGACGACGCAAACCTGCGCGGCTACTACGCTCGCAAAACAACAGAGGTGCGCGATCAGCGCGCCCACAACTGGGAACTCTTGCGGCAACGCGCGGAAGCGGAGTCGCTCTACTTTGAACCATTGTTGATGCCGGACGGC
>DASXXL010000072.1:0-8346 GCA_036503085.1 Pyrinomonadaceae bacterium
CTCAAACTCATCAACCGCCGCCAGCAAACGAATCTTCGGCGGCACGATCTCCGACTGCGTCAACTCCCGCGGATCCGGAACACTCAACAACCACGACAACGCCGCGTCGAGTTGTGCCTGATACTCTGCCAGATCAAGCGACATGAACACCGGACAGCCAAGACGCGCAAACTTCTCTTTGGCGCGCAGGTACATCTGCCTCGCCGCGCCCGGCCGGCCGATGTCGAGATGATGAAACGCCACCGCCGATTGAATCATCGCCTGCAAGAACAACTTTTCGCGTGGTCCAACCTCACCCATCCAGCGTTCTTCCCACGCATCATGCGCCGCATGAAACTCGCCGGCGTTGTAGAGGTCGATGCCCGCGATGTATTCCACCGGATATGCAGCGATGTGCGCATCTGAGTAAGGCTCGAAAACTTCAACCCCTTCAACCATTGGTCCGTTGCGCATTCAGTCGTGCGGTGATCACTTTCGCGGCCGTCGCACCCGCGCCGGTTGCGCCGCTGATCGTCGGCGCCAGCGGATTCGAAACGTCGCCGCACGCAAAGACCATCGGCACGTTCGTTTCCTGTTCGCGCGTCACCGTGACGTAGCCCTGCTGGTCCAACTCCAACTGCTCGCGAAACAAGCCGGTGTTCGGCTCGACGCCGATGCGAATCAACACGCCGCGAACGGCCAGTTGAAACGGTTTCAGGCCCTCTTTCCGCAAGATCTCCACCGCTTCGACACGTTCGTCGCCGATGATACGCGTCAGCACTGACTCGGTGAAAACCGTCACTGCGTGATTCGGCTGCAGACGTTCGACAAACTCACGCCGCGCCCGCAATCTTTTGCCGCGGTGCACCACGGTGACAGTGGGACAAACCTCCGCCAGCAGCAACGCGTTCTCGACCGCCGCATCGCCGCCGCCCACAACGCAAACATCCTGGCCGGCGAGCAGATCTTTATCGCGAGTCGCGGATTCTATCATTCCTTTTCCGGCGAACTCGCGCTCACCCGGAATGTTGAGACGACGCGGACTGACGCCGGTCGCGATGATGATCGCGATCGACTGCAAACTTTCGCCGCTGCGCAGCGAGATTCGTTTCGCACGCAGGTCGATCGAGTCGATCTCCACGCCCGTCCATAGATCGAAACCTGCATCTTCGACGTCCGCTGAGAAGTGTTCGAGCAGTTCGCGGCCGTTGCGTGTCTTTAGTCCGAGATAGTTGTTGATGGGGTTGTAGACGCGATGAAGCTGACCGCCGATTAAGTCCGCCTGTTCGAGCACGAGCGTGTCCAGCCCCAGCTCATCACACCAAAACGCGGCGGACAAACCGGCTGGACCAGCACCGATAATGATCACGTCATACATAGTGCTTCGGCCACCTGATCCGGCTCCAACTGCGACACACCCAAAGATCCGTCCTTATCGAAAAACTTCACGGCAGACGTCATCTCACTGTTATCCCTCTTCCAAATTCCATTACCACTGGCTTCACGCTCGTTGAGAGATCGCAAAGCCGCAGCCAAATCTCGATGAACAATGCGCGGACGCACCACCGTCTCAGCCCACGAGTAGTACGGATAATCGAGCCGATAAAACCAACCACCCGACGTCGGGATCGCGATCAGAAACATCTCGCCGCGCGCAAACTTCGAGATCGCGGTGAACGGCGCTGAATGTCGCGTCGGACTGAAGCCACTCCCATCAAAGATCTCCGGCGCGAGCGTAACGAGTGAGATTCGCGAATCAGCAAGCTCGCGCACCTGCGACCGGCCGCGCTCAAAACTCTCAATCGCCTGCGCGACATTCTTCCAACCCTCACGCAGCAGCGGCTCGTACGCACCAACATTCGAAAGCAACCGCTCGACTTCCGGGAATATCAACTCATACGCCAGCGCATCGTTATCCGCTATGCGCGTCGCAAACTCGCGCCCGGCCAACATCTGCGCCAGCGGCGAACCATCATCATTATTCGGACTCGACTGCTCCGCACCCTGAATCGCGATGCTCACGCGAACACCATCATCACTCGAGTGCTCGGAAAAATCTCCCGCTTCCGCCGCCGCGATCAAAACATCTCGATACTCCAACGCACGTTCGCCAACAAGCACCGTCCAACACGACAACACCCCATCGCAATCGAAGTGATTGTTCACCACCAAATCAACGCCTTGCGTGTACTCATCACGCCGCGGCGAAGCGACGAGATTCAGCGCGATCTCCGTCGACGTATCGGCCTTCAATTCCGCGGGCGTTTCGTTACCTTCCCAATGCGAAAGATGAATGCTGTTCGGGACCAGTCCGTCAACCGACAACTTCGGCGTGTTTTCAAGCGCATCGGTATAAAATTCGAATCGCATGGCCGAGAGTGTAGCGCAGGCCCGCCACAAACGCGTAAGATACCCATCGTCATGGAAGAGATCACTCCAACCGAACTAAAGCAACGGCTCGACAACGGCGACGACCTGCAAATCATCGACGTTCGCGAAGACAGTGAAGTCGCGATCGGGCGCATTCCCAACTCGAAACACATTCCGCTGGCACAAGTGTTGTCGCGCATGGACGAGATCGATCCAAACCGCGAAACCGTCGTGCACTGCAAGATGGGCGGCCGCAGCGCTCGCGCGATCGACGCACTGCAACGCTCAGGCTACACAGGAAAGTTGCTCAACCTAAAAGGCGGGATTACTGGTTGGTCCAACGACGTCGATCCGAGCGTTCCGAAGTATTAGTCACTTGGTAATGCCGTCGAGTTCGATGTAGCGGCTGAGCCTCGTGATCACCATTCCGTCTTCACATTCCATGCGGCACGAAAGCGCGGGTCTGTCGTTCTGCTCGGTCTGACCTTTGAGGTGATACCAGACCTGGCAGTTGGTACATTCGCCGTTCCAGCAGAAGTCGCCGTAAGAGATCGTGTTGATCGAAAGATACTGAAAACAGCGCAGCAGACGGTTCTTCTCCGGCACTTCAACTGACTTGCCGACGATCTCAATGGTGACAAGTTTGTCGTAAGGATCCAGCAGATCGGCAGCAAACTCGCCAACGCTGTTGCTTGCTGCACTTTGTTCACTCATAGGCAGCGGCAGTATAATCGCTCCCTCTAAATTTGTAACCAAAACGCCGGGGGTAAATAAGTGGCTTTAGTGATCTATGTCAAGCCGGGTTGTCCGTATTGTCAGCAAGCGCGCGAACATTACACGCACAAAGGCATTCCGTTCGTCGAGTACGACGCGCAAAACGATAAAGCACGTCGCGCCGAAATGTTCTCTTATTCCGGCGGCGATCCGACCGTGCCGTGCATCGTCGAAGACGGAAAATATGTAGGTTCCGGTTGGGGAAATCCGCCACGCGGTTGAACGGTTCACGACTAAGCCGGCCGTGCGCCGGCTTTCAACAAAACCTGCCTTGCTCTCCACTCTAATTCGAGAAGGAAGGTGCTCCATGCGGAAAAGTTCTATTCACGTTCTTACGGTCGTGTTTTTTGTTTCGTCCGTGCTTTCAAGTAATGGCGCATTGAAGGCACAATCAAACGGAGGCTCCGCGCCACCGAAACCACCAATGGCAGAGAAGAAGGCGAAGACTACCAACATTCACGGCGAAACGCTGGTTGACGATTATTTCTGGCTTCGTGAAAAAACGAATCCCGCGGTGCTCGCGCACCTGAAGGCTGAAGACGCTTACGCGGAAGAGGTGATGAAACCCACCGCGCAGCTTCAGGAGCGGCTTTACAACGAGATGCTCAGCCACATCAAACAAACGGACAAGACCGTGCCGTATCGCTGGGGCGATTATTTCTATTACACGCGCACTGAGGAAGGTAAGCAGTATCCGATCTTTTGTCGCAAACGCGGCAGCACGGACGCGCCGGAACAAGTCGTGATCGACCAGAACGAACTCGCAAAAGGCCAGAAGTTTATGAGCATCGGCCTCTTCGCTCCGAGTGACGACGGCAATCTGCTCGCTTACAGCACCGACAACACCGGTTATCGACAGTACACGCTGCAAATCAAGGATCTGCGCACTGGCCAACTGCTGCCCGAGCGCGTCGAACGCGTGAACAATCTCGCGTGGGCCACTGATAACAAAACAATCTTTTATGTGACTGAAGACGCAGTCACCAAACGCAGCGATAAGTTTTTCCGCCACGTTCTCGGCACAGATAAAACCGATCTGGTTTACGACGAGAAAGACGAGCTGTTTGACATCGGGACTTTCCGCTCGCGCGATAAAGCGGTGATCTTCGTCAACGCGCAAAGCAAGACGTCGACTGACGTTCGCTATCTACCCGCAAACGATCCGACTGCCTCGTTGAAAGTGATCCTGGCCCGCCAGCCGGAGCACGAGTACGACGTCGATCATCGCGGCGATCTGTTCTACATCCGCACCAACAAAGGCGCGAAGAACTTCCGCATCGTGACCGCGCCCGTCAATGATCCGTCAGAAAAGAATTGGAAAGAATTTGTCGAGCACCGGCCGGCGGTGAAGGTCGAAGGCATCGATCTGTTTGCCGATCACGCCGTGCTGTCTGAATGGGAAAACGGACTGCAACAGCTCGAAGTCCTGAACTTCAAGACCAACAAGCGAAATCGTATCGAGTTTCCCGAGCCGGTTTATTCCGCTGAACTGAGAAACAATCCTGAGTTCAACACTTCCGTCGTGCGATACGCCTACGACTCGATGGTGACGCCGCCGTCCATGTTCGATTACGACATGAACACCGGCAAGTCGACGCTGCTGAAGCAGACCGAAGTGCCGGGTGGTTTTGATCGCGCGAATTACAAAGCCGAGCGCGTGTTTGCCACCGCTGCCGACGGCACGAAGATCCCGATCTCGGTGGTCTATCGCAAAGGCGTGAAGCTCGACGGTTCGGCGCCGATGCTGCTTTACGGTTACGGCTCGTACGGCATCTCGATTCCGCCGACGTTCTCTTCGCGGCGGCTGAGTCTTCTCGATCGCGGCGTGGTCTACGCGATCGCGCATATTCGTGGCGGTGGTGAGCTCGGTGAAGAATGGCGTCAGGCCGGACGCATGATGAACAAGCTCAATACGTTTACTGACTTCATCGCGTCGGCGGAAGCGCTCGTGAAGATGAAGTACACCTCGAGCGATCGACTCGTGATCGAAGGCGGCAGCGCGGGCGGCTTGTTGATGGGCGCGGTAAGTAACATGCGGCCGGATCTGTTCAAGGCCGTCGTTTCGCATGTGCCGTTTGTCGACGTGCTCAACACGATGCTCGACGCGACGTTGCCGCTGACGACGAGCGAGTACATCGAGTGGGGCAATCCAAACGAGAAGCCGGCGTTTGAATACATGAAGCAGTATTCGCCTTACGACAACGTCGCCAAGAAGAATTATCCCGCGACGCTCGTGAAGGTATCGCTCAATGACAGCCAGGTGCCCTACTGGGAAGGCGCGAAGCTCGTCGCCAAATTGCGGGCGATGAAGACCGACAACAACCCGCTGCTGTTGAAAGTAAACTTCGGCGCGGGCCACGGCGGCGCGTCCGGCCGCTACGACGCTTTACGCGAAACAGCATTTGACTACGCGTTCATGCTGTGGCAAATGGGTATCGCGGAAACGAAGACGGAATGATCGGTTCGACGCTGGGGAATTACAAGATACTTGAGAAGCTCGGTGAGGGCGGTCAGGGAACGGTCTATAAGGCTGTCGATTCAAAGCTCGGCCGCACCCTGGTGATCAAGGTCCTGCCCGCCGAACTCACCTCGAAAGAAGCGAACCTCAAACGCTTCGAACGCGAGGCGCGTCTGGCTTCGGCGCTCGATCATCCGAACATCTGCACCATCTTCGATCTCAACGAGATCGACGGCGTCCATTTCATCGCGATGCAATACATCGACGGCCGTAACGTGCGTCAGCTCGTGCACGGTCGTCCGCTTTCACTCGAAAGCGCGCTTTCGATCGCGTTGCAAACCGCCGAAGCACTCTCCGCCGCCCACTCGCGCGGCATCATTCACCGCGATATCAAAGCCGGCAATGTGATGGTCACGCCGACCGGTCAGGTGAAAGTGCTCGACTTCGGGCTCGCAAAACTTCTCGACGAAGACGCCGCGCGCACCTCCGGCATTCATCACACCGAGATTACTGAAGTCGGCATTCCTTACGGCACCGCGACCTACGCCGCGCCCGAACAGGCGCGCGGCGATCGCGTCGATGCGCGCGCCGACATCTTTTCGACCGGCGTGTTGCTTTACGAAATGTTGACAGGCACGTGGCCGTTCCAGGGACAGACTGCGGTCGAAGTGCGTCACGCGGTTTTGCACGACGAGCCGAAACCGATTTCGGAAATGCGCCCGGGCCGCGTGCCCGCGAAGCTGCAAGCGATCGTCGACAAAGCACTCGCAAAAGATCCGCGCAATCGTTATCAGAGAATCTCGCACTTCGCCGACGATCTCCGCGCGGTGATTCGCGAGCTCGGCACGGAATCGTTGCCGGGCATTGACGAAGCAGCAACGCCCGTCGCGCCCAAACACATGACGCCGCGCAGTCCGGTGACGCGCGCGTTGCGCTGGTTGACAGGCGCGAAAACCGCCGAAGCCGGATCGGGCAGTTCCGGCAAGTCTCCGACGCGTTCGCGCGATGCGCACGAGAGTCCGTTGACGAGTCTCGGCGATCGCGAACGCAAGAGTGTTGCGATTCTGCCTTTCAAAAACGTCGGTAACGATCGGGAGATCGATTTTTATCAGTTCTCTTTGGCGGATGCGGTGATCACTGAGCTCGCGCGCGTTCGTGCGCTCGTCGTACGGCCGTCGTCGGTGATCGTGAAGTATCAAAACAAAACCGTCGATCCTGCTGAGGCGGGACGGGAGCTGAAAGTCGACGCGATTCTCACCGCGACTTTTCTGCGCGCGGGCGATCGTCTGCGCGTGACGGCGCAATTGCTCGATGTGCGTACGAGCGAGATTCTCTGGAGTGAACGAATCGACGCCGACGCCAGCGACATCATCGGCGTGCAGGACACGATCGTGCAGCGCATCGTCGAAGGTCTGCGTCTCGAGCTCAGTCCCGACGAGAAAGTGCAACTTGCGAAAGGCGCAACCACGGACGCCGCGGCTTCGGACGAATATCTGCGCGGCCGCGACTGTCTCGCGACGTTCATCTATCACACGATCGAACGCGAACATCTCGATTCGTCAATCGAACACTTCCGTCGCGCGATCGAGATCGATCCGCAGTACGCGCTCGCGTATTCCGCTCTCGGCAGTGCGTATGTCAATCGCGTGTTGAAGGGCTTGGGCCAGACGGGCGATCACGAGAAGGCGAAGCTTGCTTTCAAGAAGGCGCTCGCGCTCGATCCGATGCTGCTCGAAGCGCGCCGCCACATGGTGTTTATCTATCTCACCGGCGGACAAAAGCAGAAGGCGCGCGAAGCGATCGACGTACTGTGCCGCGAGTATCCAAACGATTCCGGCGTGCACTTCGTGCGCGGCGTGATCGCGCGGCTCGACAGTGACTACGACACGGCGCTGCGCAGTTTCGAGCGGATGGCGAAGTTGAATCCGGAAGAACGCGTGGTCGCGAGTTACAGCCGCGCGCGCATCTTCATGTATCAGAAGCAGTATGACGAAGCGTGGCGCGAGCTTGATGAGGGCGCGGCGATCGAGCCGGAGCATCCGATGATCAAGGTGTTTCGCGCGCGTGTGCTCTTCTTGCGCGGTGAGGTGGATGAAGCGCTGCAGATTGTCGAGCAGGTGCTGGTGCGTCACCCGCAGATGGACGGCATCCGGCCGATACTCGCGATCTGTTTGAGTGCGAAGGGGCAACACACGAAAGCGAATGAGCAGTTGACGCAGAAGGTCCGGCAGGTCGCCGAAGCTGATTACGACATCGCCTACTGGCTCGCGTCCGCGTATCTTCTCCAGGGCAAGCAGGTCGAAGCGTTGCGCTGGTTGGAGACGGCGATTCGACTCGGCAACGAAAACTATCGCTGGTTTGAGTCAGATGCAAACTGGACCGATATGCACGAAGATCCGCGCTTCATCGAGCTGATGAACGGCATCAAGAGCCGCGCGCCGGCGCTAAAGGACCAGACTGCATGAGAACTTATGTCGTCGGTGACATACATGGTCGTTGCGCGCAGCTCCTCAATGTGCTCGACATGCTGCCGCGCGATCCGACGACCGACACGCTGGTGTTTCTTGGCGACCTGATCGATCGTGGCGCTGATGCGCCGGGATGTGTGGACCACATCGTCAAACTCACGCGCGAGAATCCCGAGCGTGTGATCTGTCTGCGCGGCAATCACGAACAGATGTTGATGGACTTTCTCGATGGCCGCGGCACGATTTGGCTGACACCGGTGACCGGCGGCGAGCGTACGTTTGAGCAGTACACGGGTG
>DASXXL010000073.1:0-5620 GCA_036503085.1 Pyrinomonadaceae bacterium
CTTGATCTCCACCACCGGTGAGTCGCTCACTCCGCGCGACCTCCGGTGATCGTGTAATCAGTCAATGAAGTCTTATCGCCGAGCACGGTGCCTGGTCCAACCACCGCCGCGCGCCCGATGTGACAACCACGTCCCGCAATCGCACCGGTCAGTTGCGCTGTCGTACCGATGCGCGTGTGCGGCCAGATCACGCAATTCTCAACGCGCGCACGTTCTTCGACGAAACAACCCTGGCCCAAAACGGAGTTGATGATCTGCGCGCCCGGTTTGATCTGGCAGTCGTCACCGATCATCGACACGTCGTCAATCTCCGCGACAGTCGCGGCGTCAAAATTTCCGCGCCGTTCCTTGATGTGAAAACGTCCGACGCGATTCGCGAGCAGATCGGAATGCACCCGCAGATAACGCTCGGGCGTGCCGATGTCGATCCAGTAAGTGCGCGGCGGAATGTGCGCGTAGAACGGCTCTTTGCGTTTCAGCAAATCGGGAAACAGTCCGTACTCGAAGGAATAATTTTCGCCCGCGGGAAGAAAGTCGAGCACCTTCGGTTCGAGAATGTACGTGCCCGCGTTGATGTTGTTCGTCGTGATCTCGTCGGGTTTTGGTTTCTCGAGAAAGCGAAGGATGCGGCCGTCCTTTTCCGTTTCGACGAGGCCATACGCCTGCGGATTCTCGACCGGCGCGAGCACGATCGTCGCGATCGCTTTGCGTTCGTTGTGCTCGCGAATCATCGCCTTGAGATCGAGATCGGTGAGGATGTCGCCGTTGAAGACGACTGTCGGCTCGCGAATGAGATCTTCGGCAAACTTGTAAGCGCCCGCCGTGCCCATCGGCTGCGGCTCGACGGTGTACTTCAACTTCACGCCGAAGTCAGAGCCGTCGCCGAGCAGTTGTTCGATCTTGTTTGGCTGATACGAAAGCGAGAGCGTGATGTCGATGATGCCCGCGCGCCGCAGCGTATCGATCTGGTAAAGCAGAAACGGGCGATTGCAAATGGGAACGATCGGTTTCGGTGTGTAGACGGTTAACGGGCGCAGGCGCGTGCCTTTGCCCCCCGCGAGTATGAGTGCTTGCATGTCCTATGAATAACAAAAAGAAAGTTGAGCCGCAAAGAAGCACAAGAGGCACAGGTCTGATTTCGAGTAAACCTTTTCTGTTTTGCGCCTTTTGTGTCTCTTTGTGGCAACTACGGCGTACGCGAGCTGATGTTATCGACTCCACGATCGCGCAGCAGTTTTTGAAAGCGACGAGATCCGTGTTGAGCAGGGCGTTGAACTTTTGCCGGATGTTCGTCAGTTGCGAATGCAAGAGCGTCTGCACTTCGCGCTGTTGATTCGTCGGGCCGAAATCCGAATCCCCGAGTTGGCCGGCAAGATAATTGATCTTACTCATGAGTTTTGGCGGCCAACGAACTGTGTCTTGTCCCTGTCCGGTCAAGCGGCGCTGATATAATTCTTCTTCGACAGCGATGAGCCTTCTGTCGAGATCGTCCGCGACGCTCTTGACGCTGTTATCGGTGGCGATGCTGGTTAACTGATAAAGCTGCGCGCGAACGAACTCGATCTGATTCACCATTGCGGCCGCGTCGTCGAGATCCTTGCGCAGCTCGGTAAGCATCTTCATCTGTTCGGCGATCGTGCTTTCGGTGCCTTCGGAGTTCGGATCTTTCTTCACGACTAAAGGCTGCGAACGATCCTCATTTCCAACGCTCAGCTTCACCGTGTAATTGCCCGGTGGCAGCAACAGCGAGACACGCGGCGCGCCGGGCGCGTTGCGCGTACCGTCAGGTCCGACGCGAATCTCCGGCGCATAAGCCGGACTCGTTCGCAAGCGCACTTCACGCGTCAGTTCGCCTTCGAGGTTCCAGGTGACTCGATTCAGCCCAACGTTCTTCGTGCCATTTATCGTGCGCACGGTTTGGCCGGTGGAATCCTGGATACGGATCTTCACGTCTCCGGTGGGCGCGCTCTTCAGGTAATAGCTGATCGCCGCGCCGTACGGCGGATTTTGGCCGACAGTCGGATCGTCATTCGCCGTGACGGGAATCGTGCCCTGGCGAAAACGATAAGTCGCGTGCGGCGCGAAGAGATGAACGTCCGACGCACGCACCGCATCCGTCATCTGCTGGATCGGCGTGAGGTCGTCGAGGATCCAGAAACCGCGGCCGTAAGTCGCGATGACGAGATCGTTGAAGTGCTCCTGGATGGTGAGCCAATAAACCGGCGCGTGCGGCAAGTTCGCCTGCAGCGGTTGCCAGCTCTCGCCGTCGTCGAACGAAACGTAGAGCGCGTTTTCAGTGCCGAGATACAACAGCCCCGCGCGCGTCGGATCTTCGCGAACGCAGTGCGCGTAGCTCAACATGCTCTTCGGAATTCCATTCGTGATCTGCTTCCACGTCTTGCCGTAGTCCTTCGTTTTGTAAACGAACGGATCGCGATTGTTGACCTGGTGGAAATCGACGGTGATGTAAGCCGCGCCCGCGTCATAACGCGACGGCTCGATGTTGCTGACCGTGCCCCACGGCGGCAGGCTGGGAATGTTCTTCGTGACGTTGGTCCAGTTCTTACCGCCGTCGCGGGTAAGTTGGACCAGGCCGTCATTCGTGCCCGCCCAGATCACGCCGGCTTCTTTCGGCGACTCCGCGATTGCAAAGACGACGCCCGCGTATTCGACGCCGATGTTGTCGCCCGTGAGCCCGCCCGAAAATCCTTGCTTGCTCTTGTCGTTGAGCGTCAGGTCGGGACTGATCACTTGCCAACTCTGACCGGCATCCGTCGTCTGATGCACAAACTGGCTGCCGACGTAAATCTTGTTGTGATCGTGCGGCGAGATCGTCAACGGCATGGTCCAAACGAAGCGATACTTCAGATCCGCTGCCGTCGAGCCGTTCGTTTGATCGGGCCACACTTCAACGTTGCGCGCCTGCCCATTGCGGAGATCGTAACGTTCAACAATGCCGCCGATGCTGCCCGATCCCGACGCACTCGACCAGATGATGTTTGGATCGACCGGATCGGGCGTGGCCCAACCACTCTCGCCGCCCGCGACCGGATGCCACACGCTGCGTGGAATCGAGCCGGCGAAACCACCGCCGCCCGAACGGCTCGGGCCGCGATAAGACGGATCGTCCTGCTCGTTGCCGTAGACGTAATAAGGAATCCGATTGTCGACGGTCACGTGATACATCTGCGCGATCGGCAGTTGAATGTGGCTCCACGTGCGGCCGCGCGTCGTGGAGATCGAAACGCCGCCGTCGTTCGCGACAGCCATGCGGTTGGCATTCGTCGGATCGATCCACATGTCGTGGTTATCGCCGCCGGGGCTACTGCCGAACGATCCGGGCCGGATCGTTTCGCCGCCGTCGATCGAGACGCTGTAAGCCGCGGTGAGGTAATAAGTCTCGTTTTCGTTATCGGGCGAGACGGCCATGCGGAAGTAGTAATGCGTGCGGCCGCCGAGTGTGCGGTCGTAACTGACGAGTCGCCACGTCGCGCCGCCGTCGTCTGAGCGCCAGAGTTTGCCGCGATCTGTTTCCTCGCCGCGCAAGGGAACGCCGTCGCCTGTCTCGATTAATGCGTAGACGCGATTCGGATTGCTGCGGGCAATGGCGAGCGCCCACTTGCCGGTTTTTCGCGTGGGCAGACCGTTGCCGGTAAGACGTTTCCACGTGACACCGCCGTCAGTCGATTTGAAGAGACCGCTGCCTGGTCCACCACTCTCGCGTCCCCACGTGTGAATCTCGAGGGGCCACATGCCCGCGAAGATCACACGCGGATTCGATGGATCCATCGCCATGTCCGAGCAGCCGGTGTTTTCGTCAGTGAACAAAACGCGGTCCCAGGTCTTGCCGCCATCTGTCGTGCGATAGACACCGCGTTCCTGTTGTGGGCCATAAGCGTGGCCCAACGCGCCGATCAAAACAACGTCGGGATTTTTGGGGTCAATGAGGATGCGACTGATGCGGCCGGTCTTCTCGAGACCCATCAGTTGCCACGTCTTGCCCGCGTCCATGGATTTGTAGACGCCTTGTCCCACCGAGATGTGGCTGCGAATCCACGGCTCGCCGGTGCCCGCCCAAATAATGTTCGGGTCCGAAGGAGCAACGGCGAGTTGGCCGATCGACGAAACCGGTTGGCCGTCGAAGATTGGTTCCCAGTGCACGCCGCCGTCTGTCGTTTTCCAAATGCCGCCCGAAGCCGCGCCGACGTAGTAAATGTTTGGTTCGCCGGGAATGCCGGCGACCGTAGTCACGCGGTTTCCAGTGGGGCCGATGTAGCGCCAACGCAAACTGCCCATTACGTCTCGCGTGCTCTCCTGCGCCGTTGTGTGAAGGATCGCACCGGACGACAGACAGATCACAAACAGAGCAAGGCTGTAAAAGACGCGCGCGTGCTTTAACATGACGGTTCTCCTCGGGTACGATTTAACAGATTACGAAAAGGCAACGAACGTTGGAGCACGGAGTTTACCAGATGTCTGAATTGAACGAAGCAGTAATCATCAGCGCGACGCGCACGCCGGTGGGAAAATTTTTGGGATCGCTGAAAGGGTTTTCGGCGCCGCAACTCGGCTCGATCGTGGTGCGCGAGGCGGTGAAGCGCGCGGGCGTGAAGCCCGAAGACGTTGATGAAGTGATCATGGGTTGTGTGATTCAAGCCGGCCTGGGCCAGAATCCGGCGCGTCAGGCGGCGCTGAACGGCGGTCTGCCAAACACGGTTTCCGCGGTCACGGTGAATAAAGTCTGCGGCTCGGGGTTGAAGGCGGTGATGATGGCCGCGCAAGGCGTGCGACTCGGCGACACGGAGATCGTCGTGGCGGGCGGCATGGAGTCGATGAGCAATGCGCCGTATCTGATTCCGAAAGCGCGCGAGGGTTATCGATTGGGCAACGGCGAACTCGTCGACTCGATGATCAACGACGGTCTGTGGTGCGCGTTTGAAAACTATCACATGGGCTGCACCGGTGAGGTCGTCGCGGATGAGTATCGGATTGGACGCGCGGAGCAGGATGAGTTTGCGATGAACTCGCATCGCAAAGCGGCGGCGGCAACGAAGGCAGGGAAGTTCAAAGACGAGATCGTGGCGGTGGAAATTCCGCAGAAGAAAGGCGCGGCGATCCAGTTTGATACTGATGAGACGATTCGTGAAGACACGTCGATGGAAGGTCTCGGGAAGTTGAAGCCCGCTTTTAAATCCGAGGGAACAGTGACAGCGGGCAATGCGCCGAGTGTGAATGACGGCGCGTCGGCGGTGGTGGTGACTTCATTGGGGCGCGCGCGTGAGCTCGGAGTTGAGCCGATGGCGCGGATCGTGGGCCAGGCGACGGCGGGAGTCGAGCCACGGTTGGTGATGATGGCGCCGGTCGAGGCGGTGCGAAAACTATTCAAGAAGACGGGATGGTCGGCGAGTGAAGTCGATCTGTTTGAGTTGAATGAAGCGTTTGCGGTGGCCGCGGTGGCAGTGACGCGCGAGCTCGGACTCGATCCGGAGAAGGTGAATGTGAATGGCGGCGCCGGGGCGTTGGGCCATGCAATTGGTCAGAGCGGATCGAGGTTGTTGACTAGTATTTTGTATGAGATGAACCGTCGCGACGTGAAGCGAGGGATTGTTTCGTTGTGTCT
>DASXXL010000074.1:0-8040 GCA_036503085.1 Pyrinomonadaceae bacterium
CGCGAGTTGATTAGCACGCTCATTCAATTCACGATACGTGAGGCGATCCTCACCGCAGACAAGCGCGACACTGTTCGGCGTCCGCTCGGCCTGCATCTCAAATAACTGCTGCATCGCGCCGATCTCCGGATAAGCGCGCGCCGTCTGATTCAACTCAACAACTAACTTGTGTTGTTCCTCATTGGAAAGGATCGAATATCGCTCGTAGTGCTCGCCCTCCTGCCGCTCGGCCATCGCTTCAAGCAAACGCTGGTAATAACCGGTGATGAGCTGCGTCTGCTCCGCACTGATCTTCGACTCGTCACACGACACACTGATATCGATCTCAGGAGTTCGCGTACTAAGTTGGAAATTCACCAGCAACGCGAAGTTCGTATCCGCGACTCCTCCAGTGCCGAGCACTTCGAGCTCGTCAAGTCCCGCCAATTCTTCGAGCACATGAAAATGTACGTAGTTGAAACACGTATCGAAGAGCGCTCGTCCGCCGTTTTCGCGCTGAATCTGCGACAGCGGATAACGACGAAAGGGGAGCAGCTCGCGTTCGGCGCGAAACGTCTTCGCGACAAACTCTTCCCACGTGCCGCCGTCGAGCGACAAGCGAAACGGCAAAGTATTCAAGAACAATCCAACGACGCGCTCGCCGTCAGTCGTTTCCGGCCGGCCATTCGAAACGAGGCCGGTGACGATGTCGCGCTCACCGCTGATCGCGCTCAAAACTTTGAGGTGCGCGGCAAGCAACACGCTCTTGAGCGGCACACCGGCGCGACGCGCCAACGCGCGCAGACCTTCGCTCACGTGCGCTTCGAGTTTGACCCCGGCGGTGTTAACAACGCCGCTGCCGACGTCCTCCATTTCGATCGACTGCTCGCCGGTCGTCTTGCTTTGCGGCCAGCGCGGAATGCGTGTCGGCTTGCTCTCACGCAGAAGGTTTTGCCAGTACGCGCGCGCCTCCGGCGAGGCGAGAGCCGCTCTCTCCAACGCCACGAAGTCGCGATAACGACTCGCCAGCGGCATCAGCGCGACCGTCGCGGATCCGTTGTCCTTTATTAATGTGAGGTAACGCTGAAACAGTTGCGTGAGGAACAGACCATCGCTCCAGCCATCGAAGATCGAGTGATGCGCGGTGAAGGTAAACTGGAACGTCTCGTCTGTTCGGCGGTGCAGATGAAAGCGTACGAGCGGCACTTCACCCCACGAGAAACTGCGTTGCTCCTCGATGAGCCATTGCGCGAGCGCCTCTTCCTGCGCCGCTTCGTCGAGACCACGTAAATCAGTGACGCCCACCGGCGCCTCGACGTGCTCGTGGACCAACTGCAACGGCTCACTGAACGTCGCCAGGTCGATCGACGTGCGCATAACTTCGTGAATGGCAGCCAAATCGGCGACGGCTTGGGCCAAGGCATTCGCATCGAAAGGCGCACGCACGTTGAAGGTGCTGATGCTGTGATAAAGCGGCGCGTCGGGAGTGAACTCGCTGTGAAAGATCATTCCCGTTTGCATCATCGCGAGCGGATAAGCGTCTTCAATGCCCGCGGGTATGCGTGCGCGGTCGTCCGCGGAGATCAGCGCGAAAGGCTCGTCCATTCCGGCGTCGAGGATCGCCTCTTCAGCCTCGACGGCGCCTACGTGCGCCGCGAGCTGCGCGACGGTTTGATACTGAAAGAGTTGCTTCGTCGTGAGTTGCAGACCAGCGCGATTCGCGCGCGCGACGATCTGAATGCTGAGAATCGAATCGCCGCCGAGCTCGAAGAAGTTATCGTGAATGCCGACGTCCGGCACTCGCAGCACCTCCGAAAGAATTCCGGCCAGCAGTTCTTCCGTGCCGTTGCGCGGCGCGACGAAGTGTCGCTCGCTTTGCTGTTTGACCTGGTCCGGCGCCGGTAGTGCTTTGCGGTCGACCTTGCCGTTCGGCGTGAGCGGCAACTCCTCCAGCATCACGAAGGCTGCCGGGATCATGTACTCGGGCAACGATTCCTCAAGATAACTTCTGAGTGACGCAATTGAGATTGGTTCGGCTTGTTGCGGGACGCAGTAAGCGACGAGTTGTTTCTCAGTGCCCGCATCTTCGCGCACCATGACCAGACTCGTCATGATTTCCGGATGGCTGTTGAGCAGAGTTTCGATCTCGCCGGTCTCGATGCGATAACCACGAACCTTCACCTGGTGATCGATGCGACCGAGAAAATCTACCTCCCCATTCGCGAGCCAACGGCCGAGGTCACCGGTGCGATAAAGCCTCGTTTCCGCTTCGCCAAATGGATTCGGCACGAACTTCTCGGCGGTTAGCTCTGGTCTATTCAAATAACCGCGCGCGATGCCGACGCCGCCGAGATACAACTCTCCGGCCACGCCGATCGGCGTTGGCCTCATGCATTCGTCAAGCAGGTAGACCTCAGTGTTCGCAATCGGTTTGCCGATCGTCGCCGTTTCTGTTTCGACGTCGCCCATCGTCGCGCACACCGTCAGCTCAGTTGGACCATACGCATCGATCAGCCGCCCGCCCGTAGTTCTCTTGCGCCAACGCTCCGCCGTCTTCTTGTCCAAACTCTCGCCGGCGGCAATCACGACCTGCAATTTCTCCTGCCGTTCGTCCAACACGCGCAGAACAGTCGGCGGTAATGTCGCAGTCGTGATTTCGTGGCGGCGCAAGAGCGCTTCCAACTCGCCTCCCGGCAGCATCGCGTCGCGCCGTCCAAGCACGAGTCTTGCGCCGGCCGGCAACGTCATGAAGATCTCCCAGACTGATGCGTCGAAACTCAACGACGCAAATTGCAGCACGCGACTTTCCGGGTGTATGTCAAACGTCTTGACTTGGACCGTCGACAGATTGCAGAGGCCGCCGTGCTCGACCATCACGCCTTTCGGTCTGCCGGTTGAGCCTGACGTGTAGATCACATACGCGAGGTTTTGTGCCGTCGCCATAAGAGCCGGATTTTCCGAGCTCTGCGCTGCGATCGCATCCGCGTCGGTATCGAGACAAATCACGTGCGCCCAGTGACTCGGCAGCGTATCCAGCAAACTCTCTTCGGTCACGAGCACGCCCACTTGCGCGTCTTCCAACATGAACGCGATGCGCTCGAGCGGATAACTCGGATCCAGCGGTAGAAACGCCGCGCCAGCCTTCAGAATTCCGAGCACCGCGACGATCATCTCCACGCTTCGTTCGACGCACAGGCCCACGAGCATCTCCGGCCCGACGCCGAGTTTTTGCAGATGATGAGCCAATTGGTTCGCTCGTTCGTTCAGCTCTCGATAACTCAACTCCCGATCTTCGAACACGACGGCAACAGCGTTCGGCGTATGCTCGACCTGCGCCTCGAAGAGTTGGTGAATGCACGTGTCTTGCGGATAACTCTCTCGTGGTCCGGTTGATTGCTGGAGCAGTTGCGCGAACTCTGCTTCAGCGAGTAGCGGCAGTTCCGAGATTCGTTGTTCCGGATTCGCTGCCACGGCTTCGAGCAACGTCTCGTAATGCTTGAGCAGGCGCTGGACGGTGCTTTCGTCAAAGAGCTCCGTGCTGTATTGCAGCAACCCACCGAAACCTTCCTCCGAATCCGTCAACGCCAACGTCATATCGATCACTGACGTCTCGTTGTCCACCTTCAACAAGGTAAGGTTTACGTCGCCAAGATCCAGATCGGCAGTGGGGAAATTTTGCAGCACGAGCTTGGTCTGGAAGAGCGGCGAGCGACTGAGGTGACGCTCCGGTTGCACTACTTCGACCAGCTTTTCAAACGGTAGATCCTGGTGCGCATAAGCTTCCAGCGCAGTCTCGCGCACACGCGCGAGCAGTTCGCGGAACGTCGGATCGCCGGAGAGATCCGTGCGCAGCACGAGTTGGTTGATGAAAAAGCCGAGCAGCGATTCGGTTTCACGATGATTGCGGTTGGCAACGTCCGTGCCCACGAGAATGTCATCGTGATTCGTGTAGCGATACAAAAGGATGTTGAAGGCGGCGAGCAGCGTCATGAAAAGCGTCGCGCCTTCGGCCCGGCTCAGTTCCTTGAGTGAAGCGGCGAGCGTTTTGGACCAGTCGACGGCTAGAGTCGCGCCACGATAAGTCTGCGTGCCGGGACGCGGACGATCCGCCGGTAGCTCGGTCATCGAGGGCGCGCCCGCGAGTTTGTTTTTCCAGTAAGTGAGTTGCCGGTCGAGCACTTCACCCGTCAGCCACTCCCGCTGCCAATTGGCGAAGTCAGCGTATTGCAGGGCCGGGTCGTCGAGCGGCGCAGGTTCGTTGCGCGAGAACGACTCGTAGAGTGCAGTCAGCTCGCGCATCAACAGACTTATGGACCAGCCGTCGAAAATTATGTGATGCATCGTGAAAGCGACGATGTGCTCTTCGTCCGAAAGCGTCATCAACAGCACTTTGAACAGCGGACCAGTAGCGAGATCGAAGGGCCGCCGCCACTCTGCGGCTGCGATTTCGAGCGCGTGCGGCTTTCGTTTTTCGAGCGGCAAGTGCTGCAAGTCGATAGTCGAGAGGACCTGCGTTTCCGGTGGGTTGACGACCTGGAAAGGTTCGCCCTCACGCGCTATGAAAACGGTGCGCAAGACTTCGTGGCGGCGCACGATTTCGCTAACGCTCTGTTTGAAGGCCAAGACATCGAGTGGACCACGAACGTGCAGCGCGTCGAGCATGTTGTAAGCAGTGCTGTGAGGCTCGAGTTGTTGCAGGAACCAGAGACGCTGTTGCGCGAATGAAAGTGGCAACGGCGCTTCGCGCGAAACGCGCGCCATCGCGGGCGCCTCGTCGCGACCGGTAGCGGCGGCCCTCGCCGTCGCGATCTCGTGAGCCAGCTCGGCTACGGTCGGACGCTCAAACAGACTGCGAATCGGAAGTTCGATATTGAAGACCGTTTTGATGCGCGACGTTATCTGCGTCGCGAGGAGCGAGTGGCCGCCGCAGTCGAAGAAGTTGTCGTGTACGGAAACACGATCGACTTTCAGCACTTCCGCCCAGATACCGGCGAGCAACTCTTCTTCCGGCGTGCGCGGCGCGACGTAAGCTTCTTCTGCGTCCTCGGCCGTGCGATCTGGCGCGGGCAGCGCTTGTCGATCGATTTTGCCGTTCGTAGTCAGGGGCAACTGCTCCAGCTTCATGATCATCTGCGGCGCCATGTAGTCCGGCAGCTTGTCCTTTAAATAGCGCCGCAATTCGGCGAGTGGCGCTTCACCAACAATGTACGCGACTAACTGCTTGGTGCCGGGTTGCGGTTCTCGGACGACGGCGACGGCTTCACGCACCTCCGGATGCTGCGTCAGCACGGTTTCGATCTCGCCCAACTCAATGCGGAAGCCGCGTACTTTCACCTGTGCGTCGCGGCGGCCGACAAACTCGATCGCGCCATTCGGCAGACGACGCACGACGTCGCCGGTGCGATAGAGCCGTTCACCAGCGCGGCACGCAAAGGCGTGCGGCACGAAGCGCTCGGCGGTCAGTTCCGCGCGGTTAAGATAGCCACGCGCGACGCCGTCGCCGCCGAGATACAGTTCGCCATTCACGCCGACCGGCACGAGTCGCATGGATTCGTCCAGGACGTAGGCTTCCGTGTTCGCGATCGGCTTGCCGATCGGGACGGTCGTCGCGTCGGCCGCAACCTCCGTCACGAATTGCCAAGTCGAGAACGTCGTGATCTCAGTTGGTCCATAAACGTGTAGCAATCGCTCCGGCGGCCTGCTATGCAACACGGCTCGTACCGAACGCGGGTCAACTGCCTCGCCGCCAAACAACACGGCGCGCAACTCGGCGAACACTGCCGGATCTGTCTGCGCGAGTTGATTGAACAGCGCGGTCGTCAGAAATAACGCGCTGATGCGCCGCGACTGCAACGCGGCCGCGAGTGCTTCTGTATCGAGCGTGATGTCCTTGTCGAGCGGCACGATGATCGCGCCGTTCAGCAACGCGCCCCAAATTTCAAAAGTCGACGCGTCGAAGGACGTGTTAGCAGCCTGGGCCACGCGATCGGTCGGTGTTAACCGCAGGTAGTCGGTATTGAGCACAAGGCGCAGCACCGCGCGGTGAGTTACTTCAACGCCTTTCGGGGTGCCGGTCGAGCCCGAGGTGTAGATCACGTAAGCAAGGTTATCGGCTGCAACTTCGCTCGCGAGATCCGCTTCACTCTCCGCGTTAATGCGTTCACTTTCAGCGCTCAGATCAACTAGCTGCACGCCTGTCTCATCGCTTAATCGCGCCAGCGTTTGATCGTTCGTCAGCACTAACCGCAACTGCGCGTCTTCGATCATGAACCGCAAACGCTCCGGCGGATAATCACGGTCCAGCGGCACGTAAGCGCCGCCCGCTTTCAGGATCCCCAACAACCCGACGATCAACTCCAGCGAGCGATCAATGCTCACGCCAACACGCACCTCCGGTGCGACTCCCAACCGCCGCAGATAACGCGCCAACTGGTTTGCCCGCCGGTTCAACTCCTCATAACTCAGCGTTGCGACTTCAAACTCGTTCGCGCTCTGATACTCAACGGCCACAGCCGCCCGCGTGCGCGCCGCCTGTTGCGCGAACAAGGCGTCGATCGTTTGCTCGCGTGGATACTCAACCTCCGTCTCGTTCCACTCGAACACTTGCTGCTGTTCCGCTTCACTCAGCAGCGGCAACTCCGCGAGCAACGTTTCTGGCCGCGCCACTGCCGCTTCCAGCAACCGACGCCAGTGCTCCAGCATCCGGTCGATCGTCGCTGCTTCGAACAAGTCCGTGCTGTAGTCGCACCACCCGAGCAAACCCGTCTCCGTCTCCAACACGATGAGCATCAGGTCAAACTTGGTCGTGTCCAGCTCCACTCCAAGCAGCTCCAGCGTCAAGCCGCGCAACTGCAACTCGCCCATTGGCGCGTTCTGCAACGCAAACATCACCTGAAACAACGGCGTACGGCTCAAGTGACGTTCCGGCTGCAACTCCTCGACGAGCATCTCAAATGGCACGTCCTGATGTGCGTACGCTCCCAAACACGTTTCGCGCACCTGCTGTAGCTGCTCGCGAAAACTCGCTTCGGGTTTCATCCGGCTGCGCAGCACCAGCGTGTTCACAAAAAACCCGATCAAGTCTTCAACTTCACCGCGCGTGCGATTCGCGATCGGCGTACCCACATTGAGATCCCACTGTCCGCTGTACCGGGCCAGCAATGTCTGCCAGCCGCTCAGCAGCGTCATGAACAGCGTCACGCCTTCGCGCCAGCTCAACTCGCGCAGCCCGCGCGTCAACTCTTCGTTGAGCTCTATCTTTCGGCTCGCGCCGCGATAACTCTGCACTGACGGCCGTGGATGGTCCACCGGCAACTCCAGCACGCCGCTACTTCCCGCTAACTGCTCGCGCCAGTAGCCCGTCTGCTCTGCAAGCACTTCGCCCTGCAACCACTCGCGCTGCCACATCGCGTAGTCTGCGTACTGCACTGTCAATTCCGGCAACGGCGATTCTTCTGCCCGGGTGTATGCGTCGTACAGCGTAGTCAACTCCCGGATCAGCACACCCTGAGACCAACCGTCAGTGATGACGTGATGCATCGTCAGCAACAGCACGTGTTCGTGTTCACTGAGTCGCACGAGCGTCACACGCCACACTGGTCCATGGGCCAAGTCAAACGGCCGCGCTGCGTCTTCCCTCGCCAATCGTTTCGCGGCTGCATCTCTGCTTTCTTCCGGCAGTGCTTGTAAATCGATCAAAGGCAGGTCGACAGGCGCTGCGGGCGCGATGAGTTGCACCGGCTGGCCGGCGACGCTCGGAAACGTGGTGCGCAGAACTTCGTGCCGGCGCGCAATCTCGCTCAGACTCCGCGCCAAGGCCACGTGGTCCAGTTCCCCTTTTAACTGCAAAGCCACCGAGACGTTGTAGAACGCACTGTCAGGCTGGAACCGATCCAGAAACCACAACCGCTGTTGCGCATACGACAGCGCGGGCGGCGTGTCCTCGCGGCGCGGCTTGATTGGCGGTCCGATATCCGCGGCGGTTCCCTTTCGTTCTGCTACAATGAGCTGCGCCAGATCCGCGAGCGTCGGCGCATCGAACAGAGCACGCAGCGGTAGATC
>DASXXL010000075.1:0-2900 GCA_036503085.1 Pyrinomonadaceae bacterium
GCTCACGCCGGTGGCGGCGATCATTCCTTCCAGCGACAAGTAACCAAGCGAGTCGGCTTCGATGAAGTCGCAAATCTCTTTCACCGACATGTTCGCCGCGATCAGCTCCGACTTGTTCGGCGTGTCGACGCCGTAGTAACACGGACTGATCGTCGGCGGACAACTGATGCGCACGTGAATCTCTTTCGCGCCCGCTTCGCGCACCATCCGCACGATCTTCTTCGACGTCGTACCGCGCACGATCGAATCGTCGATCAAAACGATCCGTTTCCCCTGAATCAGATCGCGCACCGGATTCAGCTTAATCCGCACGCCGAATGATCTGATCGACTGCCGCGGCTCGATGAACGTGCGGCCCACGTAATGATTGCGCACCAAACCAAAGCGAAAACTCAAACCACTCTCCGCCGCGTAACCAATCGACGCCGCCACGCCGGAATCGGGCACCGGCACGACGATGTCTGCATCCGCCGGCTGCTCGATCGCGAGCCGTCGTCCCATCTTGTGTCGCGACTCGTTGATCGAACGTCCATAGACCAGCGAATCGGGCCGCGCGAAGTAAACGTGCTCAAACAAACACATTGAGTGTTTCTGCTGCGGCAACGGACGCGACGAACGCAAACCGTAGCGATCGATCACGATCATTTCGCCGGGTTCGACGTCGCGAACGTACTGCGCGTCGATCAGATCAAACGCGCACGTTTCCGAAGCGATCACCCACGCATCGCCGAGGCGTCCGAGCGCGAGCGGTCGAAACCCGCGCGGGTCGCGAATCGCGATCATTTCGGTCGGTGTCAGAAACAACATCGAAAACGCGCCTTCCGTCCCGGTCAACACTTCGGGGATCGCTTCGCGCACCCTTTTACGCGAACGTGCGACGCCGTGCAGCACGACTTCCGTATCGGACGTCGACGAGAAGATCGCGCCCTCGCGCTCGAGACGCTGTCGTTCTTCGCTCGCGAACGGCAGATTCCCGTTATGGCAAACCGCGATCTGTCCGTGTTGGCAGATGACGAGGAATGGTTGCGCTTCGTTAATCGAAACGTCGCCGGCGGTGGAGTAGCGCACGTGGCCGATCGCGCTCGCGCCCCGCAGACGATCGAGAGTCGACTGATCAAACGCTTCCGAAACGTGTCCCATCTTGCGTTCGAGACGCAGCTCGGAGCCGTCGGACGCCACGATGCCGCACGATTCCTGGCCGCGATGCTGCAACGCGTACAAGCCGAGATAGGTCATACGCGCAGCTTCCGGATGCCCGTAGATGCCGAACACACCGCACTCTTCACGCAGCTTGTTGATTTCGATTTCAGTCAAGGCAGTTGTCCTGATTCTATCTGCGGTTGAAATTTTTTGCACTATACACAAAACTACCCGGGACCGCAGGCGTCTCGCCTGCAAAATCTACGACCGGCGCGCGATCCGTTTTTTATGCAGGCGAGACGCCTGCGGTCCCAGGAACTCTCCGGAATTGATGATGCGACTTTCACTAATCGTGTTCTTTGTTGCCTGTCTCGCGGTGATTGCCGGCGCAGCGAATAACACGCGCGCCCGCAGCGCGCCGGTTTTATATCGCAAGTATTGCGTCTCGTGTCACGGCAGCGACGGGCGCGCCCAAACTTCGAAAGGCAAGTTTAGCCACGCGCGCGACCTCACCGACGCGCAGTGGCACGAAGACGTGAGCGACGAACGCATCTTCAATTCGATCATGAACGGTCGCAACGTGCGCGGCAACATGCCCTCGTTCAGCGACAAAATCAGCCAGGCCGAAGCGGAATCGCTGGTCAGCTTTGTGCGTCGCATGAGAGGATAGCGGCGAGGAAAGCAGTAAGTGATGTCTCAGGAAATTCCAGCCACTCGCAACTCACCCGGTGTATCGAGGCGTGTGTTGATTCTCGTGTTGCGCGTCGCGTTCGTCGTGGCGATCGTGGGCGCCGGGTGGCTCGTTTATCGAGAACTGCCGGCTACTTCTTCCGACGTCCGCAGTCAAAACGCACGCACAACGAACCTCGAAATCGTCTTGCACCAGACGGACGACGGCGGCGTCCCGCTGAATGTCACGATCAACTTGTTTCCCGTTGACATCGTCGCTGCTCATCACGAATTTCTAAGCGAACCACGCCCGGGTAAGCGTCTCGAAGACTTCCTGAAAGAACGAATGAAGGGGCGGTCGCCGGTTAGCACTCAACTCGACAAACAAGGACACGGATCGGTGGTGCTTGCGTCAGGCAATTGGTGGCTGCTGGCGAAGCTACCCGGCGAAGAAGTGATCGAGTGGCGCTTGCCGGTGACGGTCACGGGCGCGAACCAGGTGATCGAGTTGACCTCGCACAACGCGTACACTAGAAGCAGGACGTTTTAATCGGCGCGTAGTCATGTTGGCCCTCCGCGTTGAAAATCAACAGCTAAATATTCGAGAAGTTGAGAAGCCGCACAAGCCGGACGAGGCGTTGGTGCGCGTGCTGTTGTCCGGGATCTGCAACACGGATCTCGAGATTGCGCGTGGTTATGCGGGGTTTAGTGGAACGATCGGGCATGAGTTCGTTGGTGTTGTTGAGGCGAGTCCCGCTGGCGAGCTCGTGGGGCAGCGTGTTGTCGGTGAGATCAATGCGGGCTGCGGGCGTTGCGAATTTTGTCTTGGTGGAGATTCGCGGCATTGTGCGTCGCGCACCGTGCTCGGAATCCACGGTAGAGACGGCGCGCACGCGGAGTTTCTGCAACTGCCTGCGGTGAATCTGATTCCGGTTCCTGAGAACGTCAGCGACGAACACGCTGTTTTCACTGAGCCACTCGCTGCTGCGTGCGGGATTCTCGAACGCGCCGCGATCGCGAAGACGAATCGCGTGGCGGTGAT
Source organism: Pyrinomonadaceae bacterium (assembly GCA_036503085.1). Lineage (GTDB taxonomy): Bacteria > Acidobacteriota > Blastocatellia > Pyrinomonadales > Pyrinomonadaceae > PSRF01. The sequence goes on from DASXXL010000075.1 coordinate 2,852, forward strand.
CGGCGTTGGGAAGCTCGGACTGCTTTCAGCGCAAGTCGTCGCACTCACC
>DASXXL010000076.1:0-3093 GCA_036503085.1 Pyrinomonadaceae bacterium
CCGGTTCATTTTGAATGGGAAACTCGAAAGACGCCGGCATCACGCCGACCACTGTGTAGTTCACACCCGCGAGCGTGATCGACTGATTGATGATCGACGGATCGGAATTGAAGCGTCGATGAAAGAGTTGCTCGCTGAGAATCACGACGCGGCCGGTCTCGGTTGGTTTGTCGTCGTCAGGCACGAAGGTGCGGCCGTACATCGGCTTGACTCCGAGTAACGGGAAGAGATCGGCGGCACCGACGGCGGCCGGCAAACGCGCGGGCTCGCCGCGTCCGGTCATGATGAAATCGCTGCTGTAGTAACAAGCGAGTTTGTCGAACGTGGTGGCTTGCGAGCGCATGTCGAAGAAGTTTGGATATGAATGCGAGCCGCGGATTCTGCCCTCTTGCGGAGCGGTTTCAAATAGCGCCACGAGCTTGCCGGAATCGGGAAACGGCAATGGCCGCAGGAGCACGGCATTGACGACGCTGAAGATCGCGGTGTTGGCGCCGATGCCGAGCGCGAGCGCGATCGTCGCGATGATGCTCAGGCTCGGTGATTTCACCAGCATGCGCATACCAAACTTGATGTCTTGTAGTAATGTTTCCATTATTCGTACCTCAGTGCTACTAAAGGATCTACTTTGCTCGCCCGCCTCGCGGGCAGATAACCTGCGATAAACGCCACTGCAGCCAGCAACAACGTCGCGCCCGCGATCGTGAGCGGATCGTTCGGCTTCAGCTCGTACAACAACGACGCCGCGGTCTTCGTAACCGCGAGCGACGCGAGCACCCCAACAACCAGCCCAATCCCGACAAGCAACAGCGCCTCACGCAACACGAGCCACAGCACGCTGCGACCCTGCGCGCCCAGCGCCATGCGAATACCGATCTCGTTCGTCCGACGCGCAACTCCATACGACATCACGCCGTACAGCCCGACGCACGCCAACAACAACGCCAGCAACCCGAAGAACGTCGCGAGCCGCGCCACGAGTTTCTGTTGCACGAGCGCACGGCCGATCTGATCGGAAAGACTGACGACGTCGTCGATCGGAAGGTTGTGGTTGACTTGCTTGATCGCTTGCCGAATCTGCGGCACGACGCTGCTCGCCGGCCCTGAGAAGCGCACGACGAAGTTGATGAGCGCAAACCGGCGCTGGGTGTGGGGGTAGAACGCAATCGGCGCGAAGTTTTCAGTCAACGCTAAATACTTCGCGTCCTTCACCACGCCGACGACCTCGATGTCTCCACTTGGTTCGGGATCGCCAAGACGAAAGTGTTTGCCGAGCGGCGACGTGTTGGGAAAGAAACGTTGGGCCATCGACTCGCTGATCACGGCAACCTTCGGTGAGTGCTCCGTATCTTGCGGCCCAAACGTGCGACCAAGCACGAGGGGAATTCCCATCGCCGCAAAGAAGTCCTGTCCCACGATGTTGTTGCGAATCTCGCGCGTATCATCGGTTAGTGAGTTCGGTTCGTTTGTGTAAGCTGGGCCACTCCACAGCCCCTGGTTGAAGGTGTAGGAAGCAAACGAAGCCGCCTGCACTCCCGGAACAGCCCGGACGCTGTTTTCCACATCGCTCAGCAAAGCTTCCAGACGCGGGTCGTCCTCGGTGTAACGCGTCACCGACGTGTCCACTTGAAACAGCATCGCGTTTTCCTGGTTGAAACCGGTCGGCACGTTTTGCAAATTGATTAGCGTGCGGACGAACAGACCGGCGCCGACGAGCAGCAAGAGAGAAAGCGCGACTTGCACGATCACGAACGTCTTGCCGAGTGGATTTTTAAGCGCAGAACTTGTTTTGTTTTTGAGAGAAGTGTTTGGTTCTGTTCGCGCAGCACGCAACGCCGGCGCGGTGCCGAACACGATTGCGCACAACGCCGACACGCCGATCGTAAATCCGAGAATGCGAAGATTCGGCGTGACGTCAACCGGCACCGCCTCTGGACCATCCGAAGCCATGCGTAAGAGCAAGCGGCTGCCCCACGTGGAAAGTGCGACGCCCGCGATGCCGCCGAGCAACGCGAGCAGCGCGCTCTCCGTGAGCAACTGCCTGACGAGCCGCGCCCGGCGCGCGCCAACGGCGAGTCGCACCGCAAATTCTCTGCTGCGAGCGGCGCCGTGGGCCAGTAGGAGGTTGGCGACGTTTGCACTCGCGATGAGTAGCACCAACGCGACTACGCCCATCAGCACTTTCAGTGAAACTGAGAATTGCCGCCGCAGTTGCGACAAACCGCGGCTGACGGGCGTCAGTTCAACAGTCGCTTTCGCAATGTCCTGCTCGTCTTTCGCCGAAGGTTGCTCGCCCGCACGCGATTGCAGCGATTGCTTGAAAAGCAGATTGACGACCGCATTCGCCTGCGCTGCAGTCACGCCGTTCTGTAGTCGGCCGATGATGTAAAGCGATTGCCAATTGTTGTTGTTGCGTTGGTCCCAGTGTGTCGGCGGCAACTGCTTTTCCATCGCCAGCGGTATCCAAAGATCCGGAGCAGAACCAACTGTAGTGCCGAAGAACTCTTTCGGCGCGACACCGACGATCGTATAAGCGATGTTGTCGATCGTGATCGTTTTTCCGACCGCCGAGGGATCGCCGCCGAGGCGTTGTTGCCACCAGGCATAACTCGCGACCGCGACGGGGTGGCCGCCCTGCGTTTGATCGTCAGCATCCGTAAACAGCCGCCCGAGTCCGGCGTTGACTCCGAGCACCGGAAAATAAGTGCCCGAGACAAGCTGCACTTTCATCTGCTCGATCTCGCTGCCGGATCCATTCGCGTTTACGAAACCGTGCATGTTCCACTGCATGCTCAGCAGACTCGCGACTCCTGAGAAAACATCCGTGCGTTGCTGTACCTGCCGGTAGAACGGATACGAGAAGAGGTCGAAGCTGGAATTGGGAAGACCGAGCTTTACTCCGATGTCGCGACCGTTGCCGAACAGGACCAACTGCTCAGGTTGGCGCACGGGTAACGTCTTGATCAGCACAGCATCAGTCAGGCTGAAGATCGCGGTGTTTGCGCCGATACCGAGCGCCAGCGAGAGCACCGCGATCAGCGTGAAGCCTGGTTTCTTCCACAGCACGCGAAGACCGAACTTTATGTCTTGAATCAC
>DASXXL010000077.1:0-3086 GCA_036503085.1 Pyrinomonadaceae bacterium
GTGATCGTCCGGTTTCTCGATCTTCAATCACCGAAGCTGATTCCACTGTACCAACTGCCGCGAAAGCTTCGCGGAGTTCCTCGCTCGTAGTACGGAACGAGAGGTTTCCTACATAAAGTTTTGTAGCCATTCTTACTATCCTTAATTTCCAAGGGAAGCGCGGGCTGCTGGAATCGCTGATCCAGTTCGGGGGGGACGATCCGATACTTTCGGCGAGCTGCGACGAACCCGATGCTCTAACAAAAATCTCGAGAGCGGCTTCTAACTAGTTGACAACTGCCTCACTCTCTATCAGCCGAACCTCGTCGCTTTACGATCACGGACAGGCGCAGTCACCGTTGATGCGCGAGAGCAGGTATCTGGTAAGCAAAAGTATGCAGGAGTGTTCCGAAACGCGTCAAGGACAATTTCGCTATATCCGTGTAAACTGTCGCGAAATACCCGAAAGGCTAGGCTAAATGGCAGAACTTATCCCTATCACCGTGGCGCACGGCGACGGCATCGGACCCGAAATCATGACAGCGACCCTTCGTATTCTTGAAGCCGCCGAAGCGCCCCTGGCAATCGAAACCATCGACATCGGTGAAAAAGTTTACCTCGCGGGAAACTCTTCCGGCATTGAGCCGAGCTCGTGGGAGTCGCTGCGACGGACGAAAGTTTTTCTGAAAGCGCCGATTACGACCCCGCAAGGCGGCGGCTATAAGAGTCTCAACGTTACCGTGCGCAAAGTGCTTGGTCTGTACGCTAACGTGCGGCCGTGTGTCGCGTATCACCCTTTCATCGAGACCAAACATCCGTCGATGGACGTCGTGATCGTGCGCGAGAACGAAGAGGATCTCTACGCGGGCATCGAGCATCGACAGACGAACCAGGTCGTGCAGTGTCTCAAACTGATCTCGCGCCCCGGGTCGGAAAAGATCGTCCGCTACGCGTTTGAATATGCACGGCGAAACACTCGTAAGAAAGTCACGTGCTTTACGAAAGACAACATTATGAAACTGACGGATGGTCTGTTTCATAAGATCTTCGACGAGATCGCGGCGGAGTATCCGGACCTTGAGAACGAACACTGGATCGTCGATATCGGCGCGGCGAAGCTGGCCGACACGCCGGAAGCGTTTGACGTGGTCGTGATGCCAAACCTATATGGAGACGTCCTGTCAGACGTGGCGGCGCAGATCGCGGGCTCGGTTGGTTTGGCTGGTTCGGCGAATATCGGCGAGAATGTTTCGATGTTTGAAGCGATTCACGGATCGGCGCCGCGACGCGCGGGACAGAACCTGGCGAATCCGTCGGGACTGTTGCTCGGCGCGGTGATGATGCTGGTCCACATCGGGCTGACCGATCACGCCGAGCGAGTTCACAACGCGTGGCTGCGTACGATTGAGGACGGTATTCACACGTACGACATCTACGATGAGCAAGTCAGTAAAGAGAAGGTCGGCACGAAGGAATTTGCTGATGCGGTGATTCAGCGGCTGGGTCAAACGCCGCAGATTCTGAAAGCGCGCAAGTATCGAAAGGCCGAGGAAGCGACGACGACTGCCGCGGCCGGCGCGAGCAAACCGGCGCCGAAGAAAGAGCTCGTCGGTGTGGATGTTTTTCTCGACTGGACCAAAGGCTCGGCGAACGATCTCGGCGATGGTTTGAGCCGTTTGAGCGGCGATGGTCTAAAGTTGACGATGATCAGCAACCGTGGCGTGAAGGTTTGGCCCGGCGGTCATACGGAGACGTTTTGCTCGGACCACTGGCGCTGCCGGTTCTTGCCGGAGTCGGACGGCGGAAATGTTTCGCACGCTCAGGTGATCTCTTTATTAGGGCGTGTGGCGGACGACGGGTATGATTTCGTGAAGACGGAAGGTTTGTACACTTTCGACGGGCAGCGTGGGTTTTCGCTGGATCAGGGAGAATAGCTCAGGGAGAACAGTCAGGCAGAAAAGATGAGCGCAGAAAAACCACTTGTAGCAGTAATCATGGGCAGTCAATCAGACTGGGACACGATGAAGCATGCGGACGAGACGCTGTCGCAGTTTGGTGTCGCACACGAATCACGCGTGATCTCGGCGCACCGGTCGCCGTCGCTGGCCGCCGAGTTTGGCTCGACGGCTGAAGAACGCGGAGTGGAAGTTATCATCGCAGCGGCTGGTGGCGCGGCGCACCTTGCGGGCGTGCTCGCGGCGCACACGACCCTGCCCGTGCTCGGCGTTCCAATGAAGAGCGACGCTTTGAACGGTCTCGACTCGCTTTTAGCGACGGTGCAAATGCCCGGCGGCATTCCGGTCGGCACGTTGGCCATCGGCAAACCCGGCGCGATCAACGCGGCGCTGTTTGCCGTCGCGATCCTGGCCAACAGCCGTCCCGAATTGCGTCAAAAGCTCCACGAATTTCGCGAATCACAAGAGGCAAAAATCCGTGCGACAAAGTTGAGCTAAACCAGATTTCTCTGTGTCTCTGTGGTTAATAATTTCTCAGCAAGAGGCACAGAGACACAGAGAAAGCATCGGCCAAAGTGACCTGAAACCGCAGGACCCCCGGCATGATCGGCCAGACAGTTTCCCATTATCGAATCCTCGAAAAACTGGGCGAAGGCGGCATGGGCGTCGTCTATCTGGCCGAGGACCAGCATCTCGCGCGCCGCGTCGCCATCAAGTTTCTGACCTCGACCGATCATCATTACCGCGCGCGCTTCATTCGCGAAGCCCGCGCCGTTTCCGCGCTCACGCACCAAAACATCGCGATCGTTCACGATTACGGCGAGACCACGTCGGGCCAGCCTTTCCTCGTGATGGAATTTGTGAAAGGCAAGTCGCTGAGCGAGCTGCTCGAAGAAGGGTTGACGCTGCGCCGCTCGGTGGAGATCGTTTCGTCGATTGCCGAAGCACTCGCGGAAGCTCATCACCACGGCATCGTTCACCGCGACATCAAGCCTTCAAACATCCTCGTGAACGAACGCGGCCAGGTGAAGGTGCTCGACTTCGGTTTGGTGAAGCACTTGTTTGATCCGCCGTCGAGCGAAGTCGATCTCGACGCGCAAACGATCTACTCCACGCAAACACGCAGCGACGTGATCGTGGGCACGCCGCTTT
>DASXXL010000078.1:0-5002 GCA_036503085.1 Pyrinomonadaceae bacterium
TGAGGAGATTCCTGAGAAAAACTCAGAGAATCCCTGAGGGGGGTGCGGCAGGGAGGGGCGGATTTTTGGTCACTGCATCTCAACCACACCGACGGTAATCGCGTAGCGGACGAGGCCTGCAACGTCGTGGATATCGAGGCGATCCATCAGTTGGGAACGGTGAGTTTCCACCGTTTTTACGCTGATTTCGAGGGTTTGGGCGATCTGTTTGGTGGTTTGCCCCTCGGCGATCAGACGCAGGACTTCCTTCTGGCGCGGGCTCAATTGCTGGAGCAGGTCACGATTCTTGCGGTCCTTGTCGTATTCGAGCAGGGTCTTGCGCGAAGTTTCGGGGGAGATATAAACCTCGCCCCGCATCACGGTGTGGATGGCCTGTTCGAGCTCGGTACTGGCGGCGCTTTTGGGAAGAAAGCCGGCGGCGCCTTCGCGCATCGCCCGCAAGGCGTACTCACCCGCCTCGTGGACGGTGAGGACGATCACGCGGATTTTTGGAAAATTTTGGGAGAGTTGGTGCAGCACGTCGAAGCCGCCACCGTCGGGCATGGTGATGTCGAGCAGGACGAGATCGGGTTTGAGTGTGTCGACTAACTTGAGTGCCTCACTGCCCTTGCCCGCCTCGCCGACCACGCTGACGCCTTTGATTTTCTCCACGAGCGCCCGAATCCCCGCGCGCACCAGCGCATGATCGTCGGCAATGAGTGTGCGAACCGATTTCATCTAAACCTTCACCCACTCGACCGAGGCGCGCAGTTGGCGGACGCTGAGTTTGTCGGGAGCGACGGGGAGGGTTACGCACACTTGCGTGCCGAGACCGGGCGCGGAGTCGATGAGGATGGTTCCGCCGACGGCCTGCGCGCGTTCTTCCATTCCTCTCAAGCCCAACGTCGTCGCGCCCTGGCCATCAGCGAGCGTGGTCTTCACGTTAAAGCCGCTGCCGTCGTCAGCGATCACCAGCATCAGATCGGCGCCGGTTCTTTCTAGCCTGACGGAGATTCGGTTGGCGTGCGCGTGGCGAATCACGTTAGTCACACCTTCCTGCACGATGCGAAAACACGCAGTCTCCAACTCCACGGGAAAACGATCGTCTTCGTCGAGCGACAGACTGATGAACTCCGCCGCGATGCCGGTGGTTTTCGCCTGCCGTTCGAGATACCAGCGCACCGCGACGACCAAACCGAAATCATCGAGCAGCGCCGGCCGAAGATCGACCGAAAGATCCCGTACCTGTCCGGCTGCTTCGTCGATCACGCTCAGGTTCTCCTGAATCGACTTGAGTATTTCCGGCTCGGCACATGACTTCTGCAACGCGTGCAAGTTCATCTTGACGGCCGTCAGGATCTGCCCGACTTGATCGTGCAGTTCGAGCGAGATGCGCCGCCGCTCAGCTTCCTGCGCTTCGATCAACCGGCGCGAATACGTTCGCGACGCTTCCTGCGCGCGCTTACGTTCGGAAATGTCGCGCACGCAACCCTGCACGCTGACCGGTAGACCATCCTCGACGATCAAACGGCTACTGACTTCCACCGGAATGCGTTGACCACCCTTCTTGATCATCTCGACTTCGTAAGTAGTCTCGCCGGACGTCTCGAGCTTCTTGCACAACTGCTCGCGAACATGATTCGCATACTCCGCCGGAACCAGTTCAGAGAAATGTTTGCCGACGAGTTCTTCGCGTGTGTAACCGGAGAGTCTTTCCCCGGCGCGATTCACTGACGTGTAACGGCCGCTCATGTCGTGCAGATAGAGCGCGTCTTTCGAGTTCTCAAACAACTCGCGATAGCGCTCTTCGCTCTGGCACATCGCTTCGTTACGGGCCTGAACCTCTCGCAACCGCGCGGCGATCTCTTTGTACTCGGTGATGTCTTCGGTTAGTTGGACGAAATGAGTTGAGCGTCCCTGGTCGTCGCGGATGAGAGAGATGGTATTGCGCACCCAAACGACGCTGCCGTCCTTACGAATATAGCGGCCTTCAAGCGTGAAGGCCGGAATCTCTCCGGCCTTCAAAGCACGAACCATTTCCGCGTTCGGCAGATCTTCGGGATGAGTTAGAGTTCGGAAATCCGCAGTCAGCCGCAGTTCCGTTTCGGTGCAATCGATCATCCCGCAGTAAGCCGGGTTGACCGCCAGCAACCGGCCCTCGAGATCAGTAATGGATAAGCCTATGTCTGCATGTTCAAAACATGCTCTAAGGAGATCGTCGCTTCTCATCGCCGGACAGAATGCGGCGCGGCCCACATTTCACGCGCTTAGTTGTTTGAAAACGAGAGGTGAGATCGGTCGCGTGGACTACGGGCGATCGTGTAAGAGCACCCACGCGTTATCGGTCAGACGACCTCTGCCTGCGACGGGGATTCTAAATGCTGTAGCAGTTGCGGCGCAACGGGTATTTAGCCGCAGGTGACTCTCAGGTGGGACCGCAGGCGTCTCGCCTGCCAGGCTGCGAACAGGGCGCTGGCGTGAATCGCAGGCGAGACGCCTGCGGTCCCAGCTAACCGCATAGGGAAGGCGCTTCTTCGAGGATGAGATCTGTAAACGTCGTAACCACATTCGGATCGAACTCGCGACCGGCGCCGCGTTGTAAACGTTCGAACGCTGCCGCATGACTCATCGGGACCGCTCCATCCTTCGCCATCGTCAACAGATCAAACTCTTTGGCTGCCCGCAGCACGCGCGCGCCCAACGGGATCTGCTCGCCGATCAACCCGAACGGCGTACCGCTGCCGTCGTAGTTCTCAAACTGGTAACGAATGATGTCGGCCGCGTCTTTGAACTCCGCGACGCCGCCCACGATTCGCAAATCCTGCAGGTATGCAGCCGCCGTGAGATCGACCATCAATTCCGCGCTCAGACCGAGTTTCTCGCCGAGCAATTCCGCGTACTTACTCACGCGTGCCCCGTGTGCATAGAGCGACTCGTCCTTCGACTGCACCATCGATGACATCGCGCGCACGAAACCGAGCTTCAACTCCTGAATACGCGCGTGGAGACGTTCGTTGTTGGCCGTGAGCAAATGCTGTTGCTTGTTGGTCTGGTAATGCTGGACCGCGCGGCTGACACGCAGCTTCAGATCGTCGTTGTTCCACGGCTTGTTGATGTACATGTAAACGAGACCGCAATTCACTGCTTCGACGAGTGCTTCAAGGTCCGTGTAACCGGTCAGGAGAATTCGCACCATGTGCGGGCGGCGCGCGGCGCTGCGTTTCAACAAGTCAACGCCCGTCATCGAAGGCATGCGCTGGTCGGTGATGATGACGGCGACTTCGTGCTGGTCCAACAGTTCGATCGCCTCTTCACCGGACGACGCGGTCAGGCAGGAGTAGTCCGGACGAAAGAGTTTTTCCAGCAGGCGAATGTTCGCCGGTTCATCGTCGACGATTAAAAGTTTGTAAGTCATTTGCTTCGTGGCTCCTCTTGTTTTTCGATCGGAATCGAGACCGTGAACGTGGTCCCAACGCCGCGCATGCTTTCGACGGTGATGGTCCCGCCGTGTTTTTCAATAATTCCGTAACTGATGGAGAGACCGAGGCCGGTGCCTTCGCCAACCGGTTTCGTCGTGAAGAAAGGATCGAAGATCCGTTTCATGTGTTCGGGTTCGATGCCGCAGCCGGTATCGCTGATCGTAACGACGGCGGAGTCGCCTTGTAACGCAGTCGAAATCGAGACTTCGCCTTTGCCTTCGATCGACTGCGCGGCGTTCACCAGCAGGTTGGTCCACACCTGATTCAACTGACCGGCGTAACAGTTGACGAGCGGCAGCGTTCCGTACTTGCGCTCCAAACGAATCGAGCCGCTGCCGTAGTAGCGCGAAACGATGCGAATCGTTGCGTCGAGACTCTCGTGCAGATCGATCCGCTTGAACTCGGCGTCGTCGAGACGGCAAAACAGCCGCAGGTTCTGGACCACGTCGCGGATACGTTCGGCGCCTTCGAGACAATCGGCGATCATCGAGCGCAGGTCCGGCAGCAAAAGGTCGTAGCCGATCTCTTTCTTCGTGAGCGCCAATTCGGTTGCTTGCGGCTCCGGCAGTTTCGTTCGCTCGTAAATCGTCAGGATCAACTCCAAGCGGCCGAGATAGCCGCGAATCAGGTCCATGTTGCCGTAGACGAAACCGGCGGGATTGTTCAACTCGTGCGCGATGCCGGCGGCGAGTTGGCCCAGTCCCGCCATTTTTTCGCTATGGACGATCTGCGCTTGTAATCGTTCGAGTTCGGCTTTTCTTTCGGAGAGCTCGATGTTCTGCCGTTCGAGATCCGCGCGGTAACGGCGCGCGGTTAACGTGAGGTCGCGGCGCTCGAGCGCGCGTTCGACGGCGAAACTCAGCACCTGGAGCTCGATGGGTTTGATCAGGTAATCCGTCGCGCCGAGATGCAGGGCGTCGCGAATACGCTGCGGGCGCGCGATGCCGGAGATCATGATCACCGTTGTGTCGGGATAGCGCAGACGAATTTCGCGCAACAGCTCGACGCCGTTGCGGCCGGGCATCTGAATGTCGGAGATGACGAGGCCATAAGTGTCGCGCGCGAGTTTGGCCAGCGCTTCGTCGCTCGAAGCTGCGGTCGCGCAGGTGTAGTTCTCATTCAGAAAATCAGCGAACATTTCTCTGATCGACTCGTCGTCATCAACGACGAGGATGCGGCGCGCGGCCTGGTCAGACGCGTAAGCGACCGCGGCGTTTTCGTTCGCTTGATATTGCGCGACGGGCAACATGGTTCAGGGCTTGGGAAGGACGATCGGCGTGTCGTCGTCGACCGGCTCTTCACCTTCCTCGTTGTTTTTGCTGCTGGACGCGCGGCTGGTTTGCAGCGATAACTGTTTGTAAGCGAGTTTCACTTGCGCCACGTCGCAAGCTGTCGGGCCGGGCATTTCGTTGGCGATGTTGATTGGACCAAACTGGTTCATCACCGTCGTTTTTGCTCTGCCGGAGTAACAATCGAACAGCCCGAAGTTGTGGCCCAGTTCGTGAGCGACGGCGTCTGTGAGCGCTTTGGGATTTGTCAGCGCC
>DASXXL010000079.1:0-2225 GCA_036503085.1 Pyrinomonadaceae bacterium
TGCGGAAAGAAGAACCCGAGCACAGATGGGCCGAGAATGATTCCCGCGACCATTTCGCCCATGACGGGCGGTTGTCCGAGCCGGCGAAACAATCGACTAACGAGACCCGCGGCCGCAAGTATCACCACAATTTGGATCAGCAACACACTCAGCGGCGATCTAAAGTTCTGCCAGAGATTTCCCGTGAGCGACGATCCGTGTGCATTCGTGTTTATTGGTGGCCCAGAGCCGAACCAGAGTATCAGCGCCACTGCCGCGACACCGAACAGCAGCATCAGCACGTAAGTTATATAGGTTTTGCGATCCGAAAAACTGAAGCCGGGCGTTGGAGGCATGTGCAACCTACGAATTGCTTAGCGCGTAGTATCGAGGGATTATACAGCCCAATTGCCCATCCGGCGCATTGATGCTAATTTGCTGAGTTCATGACTGTAGAGGTATCGCAAACCAGGACTGAGGTAGGGAATTATTTTGTCTCGAACTACCCGCCCTTCTCGCAGTGGAAGCCGGAGTTCGTGCCGCAGGCCCTCGATGCGCTCGCGCAACCGCCGCGCGTAGACGATCCACTCGGTCTCTATCTGCATATTCCGTTCTGCCGCAAGCGCTGTCTCTTTTGTTACTTCAAAGTTTACACCGATAAGAATGCTTCCGAGATCGAGATCTATCTCGACGCGCTGATCAAAGAGAACGAGCTCTACAGTCGCACCGCTGCGTTTCAGGGACGACGACTTCGTTTCGCTTACTTCGGCGGCGGTACACCTTCGTACATCAGCGATCGACAACTGCGTTATCTCGTCGACGGTTTGAATCGTCACGTGAGTTGGGCAGACGCTGAAGAGGTCACGTTTGAGTGCGAGCCCGGCACGTTGCACAAATCGAAACTCGAGACATTGAAAGATATCGGTGTCACGCGTCTGAGTCTCGGCATTGAGCACTTTGACGACGAGATTCTCGCCGCGAACGGACGCGCGCATCTGTCGCCGGAAATCTATCGCGCGTACGCGTGGGCCCGCGAAGTCGACTTTCCGCAGATCAATATCGATCTGATCGCGGGGATGATGGGCGAGACGGAAGAGAAATGGCATGAAGCGGTGCGCCGCGCGATCGATCTCGAGCCTGACTCCGTCACGATCTACCAGATGGAGTTGCCCTACAACACGCTCATCTCACGCGACATTTTGCAAAACGGCATCGAGTCGCCGATTGCCGATTGGACCACGAAACGCAACTGGCTCAACTATGCGTTCGAAGAGTTTCTGAAGCACGGTTACGAAATCGCGGGCACCGACATCGTCGCGACGAAGAAGAAAGCGTGCCGGTTTATTTATCGCGACGCGCTGTGGCATGGCGGCGATATGATCGGGCTCGGTGTTTCCTCGTTTTCGCATTTTGCAGGTGTCAATTTTCAGAATGCGCACAGCTTCGAAGAGTACGTGCGCATCATTAACGAGGGTCGCCTGCCGATTTATCGCGCCGTCTCGCTGACGCCCAGGCAGCGATTGATTCGCGAGATGGTGTTGCAACTGAAAACCGGAACGCTCGATACCGGTTATTTCCAAAAGAAGTTTGCTGTTGATGTTTGGCAGGAGTTCCAGCCGGTCTACGAAGAGCTGCAAGCGAAGCAGCTCGTCGAACGTGACAACGGCAATATCCGGTTAACACGGCCTGGTCTGTTGGTCGTGGATCATTTCTTACTTGATTTCTTCGAACCTGAACTAAGAACCGTACGGTACGCATGAATAACAATACATACGACGTCATAGTAATGGGTGGTGGACCTGCCGGGAGTTCTGTGGCCAGCATGTTGGCGCGCGAAGGCCGCCAGGTAATCCTCTTCGAAAAAGAAATTTTTCCGCGGCATCACATCGGCGAGTCGCTGATGACCGATACCTACTGGACTTTTCGGCGCATGGGGTTACTCGAGAAACTGCGCGAGAGTCCGTTTGTGCGGAAGTATAGCGTGCAATTTGCGAACGCCGCGGGGAAGGAATCGCGGCCGTTTTACTTCTTCGAGGCGGTGCATCATGAGAGCGCGGTGACGTGGCAAGTGACGCGCGCGAAGTTCGATGAGCTGTTGCTTAACCACGCGGCGGAGTCGGGCGCGACGACGCATCAGGGCGTGCTCGTGAAGCAGGTTTTGTTTGAAGGCGATCGCGCGGTTGGGGTTGAAGTGCAGATGCCCGACGGTTCGCGCGAGCAGTACTTTGCGAAGGTGGTGGTAGATG
>DASXXL010000080.1:0-2355 GCA_036503085.1 Pyrinomonadaceae bacterium
TTTTCATTTTGAACCTCCGGCCAGTAAGTAAAATTATGAAGGTTAAGGAGAAAGCCGCTTATTTGCGCAAAATGATGGCTGCATGTTAACGCCGCGACCGAGGGAATGCAAGCCTCAGATCTTCACGATTTAGGGCGCAAAATGAGTCTCTTGTCACCGGCGCGGCGGGTAAGTTGTTCGCGATCGAAGTATTCGAGCAGCGGGATAGCGTATTTACGCGAAACGCCCGCGAGGTTCTTGAATGCCGGCACGTCGATCAGCCGGTCGGGTTCGTGTTGCGCAGCGTAGTCCAGCAACTTCTTCTTCAAATCTTCGATGGCTTTCGCGTGCATGAACATATCGCCGTGCACACGGATGAGCTTTCGGCCGTCGATCAAGAGTTGCAGGATCTTGCGCGCCTGCGCTCGTTGACTCGGAGCAACATGGGCGCGCGTCATCGCTTCATCCAGCGAGGGCGCTTCCACACCGGCGTCCAGATAGGCTTTCTCAATCTGCTCGCTCAGCTTTGCATCCTGATCCGTCAGGTCGACACGATGACTGCTGAGACGAATCACATCTTTCTCCGACGTCACCTCGCCTTTCACTTCCAAACGACCGATGACGGCGCTAAACACTTCGGGCAAAGCACGCGCAAACAGTTTCTCGCGCAACGTCTCGCGCAACATGCCGCGCGCGAGTGGTTCGCGTTTGTGATAACGATCGAGCTCCGCAACCACGTCGCGACTGAGTTGGTCAAAGCTTTCGTTCGCGAGGTAAACGCCGCCCGCGTCGATCGTCGCGCCCTGCTTGGTCGCCGCGGCGGCGACCTGGGCGAAGACTTCGTTGGTCCAACCGGTGGCGGCGGCAAAGTCCGCGGACCTGATCCCGTGTTTGCGGGCCGCGCGCACGAGGCCAGCAAATTTCGTGGCCCGGTCCGGATTCATCAACGCCTGTAGCAGCTCGATCGTCTGCTTCGTTTCCTTGCGCCGGTGCTTTGAGGCGAGCGGGTTTATGACTTTGCCGCCGCCGATGGTTTCGGCGGGTGAATAACTACGCAGCACGAACCGATCGTCGTGCAATGCAACTACCGGTGATTCGAGCCTGAGTTGAGCCACCGCGCCGCCCCCGGGAGGAACCTCCGAAAGCACGTCGAGTACCGTGACTCGTCCAAGCACTTCCGTCGCGCCGATGTGAAAGCGAACGCGCGAACGACTCCGCACCGAACGCGGCGCTCCTGGCAGCACGTCGATCCAAACATCGAGAATCTGCGTCGGCCGCAAACGTCCAGGAGGCGCGAGGACCATGCCGCGCTCGATCTGCGCAGTGTCGATGCCCGCGAGGTTTACCGCCGTTCTTTGACCGGCATGCGCTTGTTTGACAGCCTGACCGTGAACCTGCAGACCCCGAACGCGCACCTTGATTCCGGGCGGCAAAAGCTCGAGCTCGTCGCCTTCGCTGATCTGGCCCGCGATGAGCGTGCCGGTGACAACCGCGCCGAAACCTTTCATCGAAAACGCGCGATCGATCGGCAGTCGCGTGATGAAATCGGAAGAACGCGCCGGAACACGCGCCGCCACTTCCGTCAGGCGCGACTTCAGATCGTCGAGACCATCTCCCGTTTTCGCACTGACCGCGACTACCGGTGCGTCCGCCAAAAACGATCCGGCAACGAGATCGCGCACCTCGTCTTCGACGAGCGGCAACAGTTCTGCTTCAACGAGATCTCTTTTCGTGATCACGATCAGGCCGTTCTGCACGCCGAGCAAACGACAGATGTCGAAGTGTTCGCGCGTCTGCGGCATCACGCCTTCATCAGCGGCGATCACGAGCGCGAGCAGATCGATCCCGTGCGCTCCCGCAAGCATGTTTTTGACGAAACGCTCGTGGCCCGGCACGTCAACAAAGCCGAGCTTGAGATCGCCTATTTCCACGTCGGCAAATCCCAAATCAATGGTAATGCCCCGTCGTTTTTCTTCAGGCAGTCGATCGGGATCCGTGCCGGTGAGGGCACGTACGAGAGCGCTCTTGCCATGGTCTATATGACCGGCGGTGCCGACAATCAGTGAAGTCATGGCCACGGGTTACACGGATTGTTTTGCCAGCACCTGTTCATAGAAGTCAATGTACTGAGGAATCACCACGTCGGTGCGATAACGAGAAATTGCCGAGTCGCGCGCGCGTTGGCCCATCTCGCGCCGCAGCTTCTCGTCGCTTAACAAGCGCGCCGCGTCCGCCGCCATCTTGTCGACGTCACCGACCGGACTCAAGTATCCCGTCTCGCCGTCACTGACGACTTCCGGTAGACCACCAACACGCGAGGCGATCACGGGAACTTCACACGCCATTGCTTCCAATGCCGCAAGCCCGAAAGATTCC
>DASXXL010000081.1:0-2099 GCA_036503085.1 Pyrinomonadaceae bacterium
ATGACGGGCTATCAGGAAGTCCTGACCGATCCGTCTTACGCCGGACAGATCGTTTGCATGACGTATCCGCTGATCGGCAACTACGGCGTGAATGAAGCAGACGCTGAATCTTCGCGGCCGTGGGTCGAAGGTTTCGTCGTGCGCGAAGCCAGCCGCATCACTTCAAACTGGCGCGCCGAAGAGAGCCTGGAGTCGTACTTGAAGCGCTGGAACATCGTCGCCATTGAAGGCATCGACACGCGCGCGCTCGTGCGTCACATTCGCGACAAGGGCGCGATGCGCGCGTGTCTCTCGACCATCGATCTCGATGAAGCGAGCGTCGTGGAAAAAGCGCGGCAGTCGCCGTCGATGGAGAATCGCGAGCTCGCGAGCGTCGTCACGACAAAAGAGCCTTACGACTTTCCCGCTGCCGGTGAAGAACGTTTCCACGTCGTCTGTTACGACTTCGGCGTCAAAAGAAATTCATTACGCGAATTGGCCCAACTCGGCGTACGCACGACCGTCGTGCCCGCTTCGACATCCGCGGCCGAAGTGATGGCGTTGAATCCCGACGGCATCTTTCTTTCAAATGGCCCGGGCGATCCGGCGTCGATGAATCGCGAGGTCGAACAAATTTGCGAATTGCTGAAAGCGCAGAAACCGATGTTCGGCATCTGTTTCGGACACCAGTTACTCGGCCGCGCGTTCGGCGGCCAGACGTTTAAGCTCGTGTTCGGACATCGCGGTGGCAATCAACCGGTGAAGGAAGTCGCGGGCAAAGGCGTTGAGATCACGTCACACAATCACGGCTTCGCAGTGCAGGCTGAAACACTGCCGCCGGACGTGGAAGTCACGCACATCAATCTCAACGATCAGTGTGTGGAGGGAATGCGGCATCGGACGCTGCCGGTTATTTCAGTGCAGTATCATCCGGAAGCGGCACCGGGACCGCACGACGCGGAACATCACTTTCACCGCTTTGTCGAGTTGATGGCAAAAAGGCAATCCACCGATTACACAGATTCTTTGTAGTCTGCGATTGGTTCCGCTCTGACAGAACCTTTGTTGTCTGCGTAATCTGTGGATGGCTCTGGCGCGACCGGCGCACTCGGTTCGAGCAGATCGGCGATGCCTTCGCTGCCCCGGTGCTCAAGCCAGTGTCGATAACTGACGGTGAGGATCGCGACCACCGGAATCGCCAGAAACACACCAGCCACTCCCGCCAGTTTCTCCCCAGCGAGAATCGCGAAGATCACCGCCAACGGATGCAGATGAATGCCCTGTCCGATCAAACGCGGATAGATCGCGTAGTCCTGCGTGATGCGCAACACGCCGAGAAACAGCAGCACCAGAAACGCATTGAACGGACCCGCGTGCAGCGTGGCGAGGATCGCCGCCATGATGGCGACGAGCAGTGGTCCAACGAGCGGAACGAATTCAAAGACTCCGGCGATCACGCCCATCACCAGTCCGCCTGGTAAACCCAGCAAAGTGAAACCTAGCGCGCAAACGACGCCGATGAATAAACACGCTGTTAGCTGGGCGCGAATGTAAGCGGCGAGCGTGCTGTTGACGTCCTGAAAGAACTCGTCGCCGCGCCAGCGCCAGCGGCCACGCGGCAACATCAACAACGCCGAGCGGCGAAAACTCTCCACGTCCTTGAGCAGAAAGAACGCGAGGATCGGAATCAGAATCAACCACGGCGTGTAAAGCAGCAGATACGACAGTGCTGCCGTGGCAAACTCTCCGGCAAACGCCCATACGGTTTCGAGCGCTCTGGGTACCGCGTTGTTGATGGCTTCGACAACTTTCGGCGGCAATCGATTCGACCGTGTGAAGTCATTCCACGACTTCGCTTTCTCTCCGACTGCCGCCCAGTATTCTTTAGCCTGGTTAGAAAACTCGGGGAATTGATTGGCAAGGCTGGGCAGCACGAGGTAAACGGCGGCGACAACGACGACGAGAATGATCACGTAGGCCAAGACGATGGCCAGCACTTTCGGTATGGCGAGCGTGCGCGACCCAATGGTGCGAGGACGCCGCAGGATTTCAACTAAAGGCGAAACGAGGTAAGCAAAAAAGATCGACAGGACGAGCAACAGCAGGATGCCCGTGACCTT
>DASXXL010000082.1:0-3393 GCA_036503085.1 Pyrinomonadaceae bacterium
TCAGCAGTCGGGTGGAGACACCTTCTTCAAAACCATGACCGCGCAGGTTGCGCACCTTCTGGCCGATGAGCACCAGATCGCGCGCGGTGCCTTCGTCAACGCCGCCTTCACGCGCCACGATCTCCGATTCCATTTCGGGCGGCGGATAATCGAACTCGATCGCGACGAAGCGTTGGCGCGTCGACTGCTTCAGGTCTTTCAGAATCGATTGATAGCCCGGGTTGTAGGAAACGACGAGCATGAAATCACTCGGCGCTTCGACGATCGTGCCGAGTTTCTCGATCGGCAAACGGCGGCGATGATCGGTCAACGGGTGAATGATCACGACCGTGTCTTTGCGCGCTTCGACCACTTCGTCGAGGTAACAGATCGCGCCGTTGCGCACGGCGGACGTGAGTGGACCATCGTGCCAGATCGTCTCTTCGCCTTCGAGCAGAAAGCGGCCGACGAGATCGGTTGACGAAAGATCTTCGTGGCACGCGACGGTGATCAGCGGGCGCTCGAGACGCCACGCCATGTGCTCGACAAAACGGGTCTTGCCGCAGCCGGTCGGGCCTTTCAGGATGACGGGCAGACGCGCGGAATGCGCGGCTTCGAACAGCTCGATCTCCCGAGCGACCGGCAGGTAGTAGGGCTCGTTGGCGACGCGATAGTCCTTGATTGCACTTTCGGGCATTTTGGTTGAAGTAGGTCGTTTCAGGTATCTTAGCATTCGGTCGTAGAGCGGCCAAACTGGTGATTTAAGTGAAAGTAGCAGTAGCAATGAGCGGCGGCGTCGATTCATCCGCGGCCGCGGCAATCCTCAAACAACAAGGCCACGAACTCGTCGGTTTTACGATGCAGCTCTGGGATCAACGGCGCGGCATCAACGTCGATGAAAACGGCGATCCGCTCCCGTCCCGTTGCTGTTCTCTCGACGACGTTTACGACGCGCGCCGCGTCGCCGAAGAACTCGACTTCCCGTTTTACGTCTTGAATCTCGAGCGCGACTTCGAACGCGACGTCGTGCAGCCGTTCGTCACGAGTTATCTCAACGGCGAAACGCCGATTCCTTGCGTCGCGTGCAATAGCCGTTTGAAGTTTGCCTCGCTGGATCGACTCGCGCTGAGTCTGGGTTGTGAGAAAGTTGCCACCGGACACTACGCGCGTGTCGAGTTCGACGCCGCGGCCAATTCTTATCGTTTACTCCGCGGCGTGAATGAACAAAAAGATCAGTCTTACTTTCTTTGGGAGCTAACGCAGGCGCAACTCTCACGCGCCCTTTTCCCGCTCGGCGAGATGTCGAAGCCCGAAGCGCGTGAAGCGGCGCGGCAACACAATTTGAAAGGCGTTGCAGAAAAGAAAGAATCGCAGGAGATCTGCTTCGTACCGGACGGCAACTACGCCGGCTTCATCGATCGTTATCTTGCAGCGGAAGACGAACTCGATCGTTTGCCTGGCGCGGGCGAGATTGTTGATACCGATGGCAGAGTCGTTGGGCAACACGAGGGCATTCACCGCTACACGATCGGGCAACGACGCGGGATAGGCATTGCGCAGCCACGGCCGTTGTACGTGATTTCGATAAATGCGGATACGAACAGAGTCGTCGTCGGGTCTGATGAAGAGTTGTTGAGTAACGAGTTTATCGCCGCGGGCGTTAACTGGATCGCGTTTGATAATCCGTCAGACCCGGTGCGGGCGGAAGTGCGCGTGCGTTATCGTCACACGGCCGCACCCGCGACCATTACACCTTTGCCCGACGCGCGCGCGCGTGTCGTCTTTGACGAACCACAACGGGCCATCACCCCCGGACAAGCGACCGTTTTTTATCGCGGCGATGAAGTCTTCGGTGGTGGCTGGATCGTTCGCCGCTAAAACTTTTTGGACTTCGCTTGCGTTAACACTACAACACCTAAACTCGAGGAATAAAGCTTATGGCAACGTCAGGAACGCGAAAGACACTTTGGATTATCTTGGGAATTTTCGGGGCGCTGATCCTGGTAGCGATCCTGGGCATTGCCGTTCTTTGGATCGCCTTGCGAAAGGGCGAACCAACCATTCGCGACAACAGCGTGCTCGCCTTGCGCGTCGCCGGTTCGCTGCCGGACTACTCACCGGACGATCCGTTCAAGCGATTCTTTGGTGGTCCAGATCAGTCTTTGACCGGTCTCGTGATGCAGTTCAAAAAAGCGAAGGTCGACAACCGCATCAAGGCGATCCTGCTCGACATCGACACGTCGGGCTTGGGTTGGGGCAAGGCCGAAGAGCTTCGCGACGCGATCACTGATTTTCGTTCGTCGGGCAAACCGGTTTATGCCTACATCGAGTTTGGGCTGAACAAGGAGTATTACATCGCCACCGCGTGCGACAAGATCATCGTGCCGCCGCCGGGCGAGTTGTTCATCAACGGGCTCGCCGCCGACGTGATGTTCTTCCGCGGCTCGCTCGACAAGCTCGGCGTTTATCCCGACATCTATCAGATCGGAAAGTACAAGAGTGCGGGCGACATGTTTACGCAGAAACAGATGACCGACGCACACCGCGAGTACATTAATTCGATGCTCGACGATCTGTTCAGTCATTACGTGAACGCGATTGCGCAAGCGCGTCACAAGTCTGCAGATGACGTACGCAACTTGATCGACAACGCGCCGTACAGCGCCGCACAGGCGAAGCAAGCCGGACTCATCGACGACTCGATGTATCACGACGCCGTCGAGCAGCAGCTCAAAAAGTTGCTTGGTTACAAAGACTCGGACGCGTTTGCTCCGGTGCGCGCCGTTGACTATCGCGATGTCGAGCCGGAGTCGCTCGGCTTGAACAAAGGCGAGCGCGTCGCGGTCATTTATGCGACCGGCGACATCGGTTCGGGCAGTTCGCAAAATAGTCCGTCGGGCGAGCAGTCGATCGGTTCCGATACCTTGGCGAAAGCGTTGACCGATGCAGCCGCCGACAAGTCGATCAAAGCGATCGTGTTGCGCGTCGACAGTCCGGGCGGCTCGGGTTTGGCGTCAGACATCATCTGGCACGCGGTCGAAGCAGCGAATCAGAAGAAGCCGGTCGTGGTTTCGATGGCGGATGTGGCGGCGTCAGGTGGCTATTACATCTCGGCGAGCGCGGCGAAGATTGTGGCGCAGCCGTCGACGATTACGTGATCTATCGGCGTCGTGGCGGGCAAACCGGTCGTGAAAGGCTTTTACGATTGGCTCGGCATCTCGAATGAGTACGTGTTGCGCGGCAAGAACGCGGGGATGTTTCGCGAGACGGAGAAGTTTTCCGACGACGAGCGCGCGAAGTTCGAGCAGTGGATCAAAGACACTTACTACATCGACTTCGTGCCGAAGGTCGCGAAGGGCCGCAAGAAGGATCCGCAGTATATCGACTCGGTGGGCCAGGGACGCGTTTGGACCG
>DASXXL010000083.1:0-7592 GCA_036503085.1 Pyrinomonadaceae bacterium
GGCGACCTTTGTGATCGCCGACTCGCTGATGGCGCCGCGCATACCGGCGGGTTGCGAAGTCAAAGTCTTTCGCGTGCTTGCGGAGTCGTCATTGAGGGAGATTCACGACTACGCGGAACGATTTTTCTGAGGAAGGCAATCCGCAGATTACGCAGATTTGGAAAAGGGTTACTCAAAAGGGGGAAAGAGTAATCTGCGTAATCTGTGGATGGTTTGAGCTACTGCTTGTCTTTCGCGAGCGTCTTTATGTAATTGACGACGTGCCAACGCTCTTCTTCGCTCATGCGCTTCTCACCGGCCGGCATGATCCCGGTGATGCCCTTCGAGATCTTCCAGAACAGTTCGCCGTCACTCATCGCTGACATGCGCTCCTTGTTGGTCAGGTCGGCGGGTTTGCGACGCAGCCGCGGCAGGTTTGCTTCGTTCCCCGCGCCCGTATCGCCGTGACAGAAAACGCAATTCCCTTTGGTCCGCTCCATATAAAGCTCTTTGCCTTTCGCGATCGACTCGGCTGACGACGGCACCGGGTTCGTAGTCTTGTCGGCGTCGGCCGGGAGTTCCCACGTATTCTTCGAGAAGTCCGGTTGCGCTTTCTCGGCAGGAGCGATCGAGCGGCTGTCGTTCTGGTTCTTGTTGGTAGAACTGTTCGCGTTTTGCGGCGCCGAGCTGTTTGCGTTTTGGGCCGAAGACGTCGATTCGATCTTCAATGCACTCACAAACAAGAAGGCAGCGGCGAGTAAAAGGACGAGCGCGGTCAGGCGCATGGTCATGAACATAAGTGTCTCCTATCGTTATGGTCGCGTGCGTTTCTTTCGGATCGGACGGCGGGGAGTCGTTGTCGTTTTAACTGTGGCCGGCTTAACCGCGGATGCGGGCGGCGCGGGTTTCGGCGCAAGCATGTCGGCAATGACTTTGTCTGGCACGTCAGCCTGCCACACGATCTCGTTTTCCTGCGGCGTCATCTTGATCGTTTGCAGGATCGATTGCGCCTGCTTATCAGGGACGCCGTTGATTGCTTGCTGCATCAATCCGGCCAGCAGGCTGCTGATGATCTTCGCTGTGTCGGGATTATCGGCGTCCATTGCTCCGCGCAGGCTGATATTGTCGCCGTTGATCGTGACCGCGCTGTAAAAGTTGCCCATCGTCGTCTCGCAACGACTCGTGCGCGGCGTTGTTTCCGTGCCGTATAGACCAAACGCTTTCGCGAGCGACGTCAAAGGCGCGCCCGTCGCCGCCATCAACACGTTTGGATCGCGCATCAGCGACTGTAGTGTCGCCGGGTTGATGCGGCCCGTTCCTTCGCTCGCGTCGACGGCTGACTGGAGATACGCGAGGTTACCGACGGCGATCGAGTTTGCGCTCAACGGCACGATGCCCATCTCGACCAGCGACTTCAGCATCGGCGTCTTCGCCGCTTGCTCGGCGATCGGATCGACCTTCATCACGGCGATGGTTTTCGCGCCGTGTTTCTCCATCCGTCCTTTGTCCTGGAGGTAGAGTTGGGCCATGGTGAAGAGTGAGTCGGCGCTGAAGTCGCCGCCGGCGACGGCCATGATGTCAGGCGCACTAAAACTCAGATCGCCGCCCGGTTTGTGAAAGCGCACGGCGATGACGAGATACTCGACAGTCGACGGATCGACGCCGACGCCTTTCTTCATGTCGGCAAACTGCGCGCGCATTTTCGCGAGCTCTGGCGCCGGCATAAACTTCGGCGCCGCCTCATTTAAAATTCTCTGCGGACTCACATAAATCAGCATGTCCGCATCCGGCAAACTCGCCAGCGAAGTAGCGGCCGATTGGCCCAAAGCCGTCGTGGGCGACAGGACCAAAAGCGCGATGGCTACGACTAAGAGCAGCGTAGAAAATGTTTTCAAAGGAAACCTCCGGGATGGTTTGGGGGTTAATACTACAGGCTCACTCAAATGTGCGACAGTTCTTTTCGCGTTAGTTCATTCTCAGTGTTGCCGGTGTTCAGCGTTGAGACGGGTTCGAACAACATGACTTCGCATTCTTCGTCAGCCACGGGCCGATGCTCGACGCCACGCGGGACAACGATCAACTCGCCCGGCTCGATCCAGACGCTCTTCTCGGCGCCGTCCTCGCGATACTCCATGCGGAAGCGCCCTTTCACGACCATGAAGAGTTCGTCTTCAGTCTCGTGATGGTGCCAGGTGAACGGACCCTGAAACTTCACCAGCTTCACATACTGTCCATTCAACTCCGCGGCAATCCGTGGGTTCCAATGATCGTTAATTAACGAAAGCTTCTCGTGCAGATTGATCTTGTTCATACTTCACGATAACGAAAGCAAGTCGGGTCGTGGTCATTGACCAAACCCACGGCTTGCATGAATGAGTAACAGATGGTTGAGCCGACAAACTTGAAGCCGCGCTTAGCGAGGTCTTTGCTCAATTCGTCGGATAAAGGCGTGCGCGCCTGCATAGCTTGCCCGCGTTTGCGGCGCAACTGTTTGCCGTCGACAAAGCGCCAGACGTAAGCGTCGAAACTGCCAAACTCTTTCTGTACTTCGCGAAAACGATTCGCGTTCGTGATCGCCGCGTTGATCTTCAAGCGGTTGCGAATGATGCCCGCGTCGTTCAGTAGCGCCGCGATCTTTCGTTCGTCGTACCGTGCGACCTTCGCCGGATTGAAACCGTCGAATGCCGCACGGTAGTTGTCACGTTTGCGCAGGATCGTTTCCCAACTCAAGCCGGCCTGCGCGCCTTCGAGAATCAGAAACTCAAACAGGCGTGTGTCGTCGTGAACGGGCACGCCCCATTCTTTGTCGTGGTAGGCAATCGATAATGGCGTCGTGGCCCAAAAGCAGCGGCGCGCGTTTTCCATCTTTTGGTAGTGACCCATCAATTGGTGGACGCTCCCACTTGGGACCGCAGGCGTCTCGCCTGCAACGCACGGCAGCGCCATACCCGCAGCTTGCAGGCGAGACGCCTGCGGTCCCAGCGTCAGGCCGTCTACAACATGCTAGCTGATTTTACCTGTCAGGCACTTTACCACGGAAACGAGTTCGCGGATCTCGACCGGCTTGGCGATGTGAGTGTTATAGCCGGCGGCGATGGCGCGGAGGCGATCCTGCGCGCGTGCGTAAGCGGTCAACGCAATCGCGGGAACGTGTTCGCCATCCGCGCCTTCGTGCTCGCGCACCTGTTGGATCAGGCTGTAGCCGTCCGTGCCGGCCATGCCGATGTCGCTGATGATCAGATCGAATTTCTCACCACGGAGCACCTCGAGCGCTTCGGACGCAGACGGAACGCCGACAACATTCGCGCCGTGTTCACGCAGATCGATCGCGAGCAGATCGAGAGCGTCCAACTCGTCTTCGACAACGAGAATGTTCAGGTCTTTGAGGGCAACATCGGTCACCTTATCTTCGACCGCTTCCGGTGAAGCAGCCGGCGCGAGATCGAGCTTTCCACTCGGCAGCGGCAGTCTCACTGTGAACACTGCTCCCGAACGCACGGTCCCGTTCTCGGCGTAAATAATTCCACCGTGCAGCTCCACGAGATGGCGCACGATCGCGAGACCCAAACCCAAACCGCCGTGAGTGCGCGTCGTCGAACCATCTTCCTGGCGAAAGCGTTCGAATACGTGCGGCAGAAACTCAGGCGCGATGCCCGGACCCGTATCGCTGATCTGAATCTCCGCGTATTTCTGGTCCTGCGTGACACTGATGCCGACCGAGCCTCCGTGCGCCGTGAACTTCGAAGCATTCGACAGCAGGTTCCAGACGACTTGTTGCAGCCGATCGGGATCGCCGGCGATGATCTGCAAATCATCCTGATAGTGCGTTTCGATCCTGATCTCCTTCGCGTCGAGCGCCGGACGCACCGCATCCAGCGCGGCGTTCACCACCGACACGAGATCGACGCGCGCGAGATGCAGTTGCAGCTTCCCGGTGATGACGCGCGAAACGTCGAGAATGTCTTCGATAATCTGTTTCTGCGCCCACGCGTTGCGCTCGATCACGTCGATCGCGTGCGTAACGCTTTCCTCGTCGACGCGGCCGGACTTCAAAATGCGCGCCCAACCAATCACGGCATTCAACGGCGTGCGCAGCTCGTGTGACAACGTCGCGAGAAACTCATCTTTCAAACGATTCGCCTTCTCGGCGTCGGCACGAGCGGAACGTTCGCGCACCAGCAGATGGGCCAACTTTTCTTCCGCGCGTTTTCGTTCCTGAAATTGTCCGATCTGGCGGCCTACGCTGGTGATCATCTCGAGCAACTCGGTGTCTGACTGCCGAATTTCCTGACTGTAAAACTCGATCACGCCGATCACTTCGTTGCCGAGTTGAATCGGAAAGCCGAATCCCGCTCGCAGTCCCGCCCGTTCCGCCAATGGCGCACGCGGAAAGTTACGATCTTTTTTCAAGTTTGCGATCCAGACTGGTTTGCCGGCCGCCCAGATTCGTCCCGGCAGCCCGACGCCTTTGGGGAATAACATGCTCACACACGCCGCTTCGAAATCATCGGCATCAGGTACCAGGCTGTGCCAAACGTCCACGCAGCGCAGCACTTGCTCCTGATTGTCGACGGCCCAAAGCACTCCGACCTGCCAACCGAGACTTTCGCCGACCGTTTGGAGAATCTCGTGTGTGCCTTCTACGAAGTCGATCGAGTGCGAGACGATACTCGTGATCGCGTATTGCAGCGCAAGGCGGTGTTCGGTCCAGCGGCGCTCTGTGATGTCGCGCGTAAAGCAACGCGAGTGAACAAACTGACCGTCTTCAAAGTAGGCGCTGGAGTCGATACGCACCGTCTTGCGCGTGCCGTCTTTGCAGCGCAGCCGTGCTTCGTAGTCACGGACCACTTCACCCTTGCGCAGTCGATCGAGAATGTCTTTGATTGCTTCGCGGTCGTAGTGGAAATCGACGATGTTGCGGCCGATGAACTCGTCGCGTGGATAGCCGAGCAGATCGAGTTCGGCCTGGTTCGCGCGCAGAATCGTTCCGTCCGAACTGACCCAATGCATACCGACGGAGGCGTTTTCGAAGAAGTCGGTTAACTCGTTTTGACTGCGCTGAACAGCGAGCTCGTCCTGTTTGCGTTTGGTGATATCGCGCTTGATGCAAACGTGGCAATGCGGCTCGCCGAGACCGCTGCGCATGGTGAAAACAGAAAGTTCGACGTCGCGCGGTTCGCCATTCTTCGTGCGGCAAAGGACCTCTCCGGAAAACTCGTCAGAGTCGGCAAGCCGGCTCATGATTTCGGCGACTGTTTCTTCACCCAGGTCGTGAGCGATCGTCTTGCCTTTCAGCTCCTCGTCAGGGTAGCCGAGGAGAGTGAAATGAGCGCCGTTCTGCTGGAGATAAAAACCGTCGGGGTCGACGATAGCGATCGCTTCTTTTGAGTGGTCAAAAATTTGGCGATAGAGGTCCGCGTGGAGTTCCACTGGCCGAGCCGGCGGCTCGATGCGCTCTTCCGATCGTGAGAACGCGTTTTGCGACATACCACGGCCCGAAGTGACAAGCGGGAAATCAAATCCGGGGGGTTATGGGGTAGGCGAATGTTAACACAAGGGAACCGCCACCGCCTTGCCTGACTCGACAGACTCATAAACAGCGTTGACTAGTGCGACTGACATCAGGCCGTCAAAAGCCGTGACGAGCGGCGGCGTGCCGTTGGCGATCGCATCGATGAAAGCGCGATCTTCCTGCGCGTAACCCCATTTTTCCTCGCGCGGCAACTGCTGCATCGACTGTTCGCTGAAGTGTCCCTGAAGGTTGCTGCTGATGACGAGGCTTTCCATTTCGCGCGTGACTAGAGTTGCGTGATGACAGAAGACTTCGACGCGCTCGAAGGGAAAGAGCCAGCTCGCGTCCGCGGCGGTGGCGAGTGTGGCGTGAAAGCCGTTCGTGAATTTCAGGAGCACGGAGAAGTCGTCGACTTCTTTGTACTCGTGGCGCGAGCCGAGCGCGACGAGGCTTTCAACCTCGCCGAAGAGAAAGCGCATCATGTCAAACATGTGAATCGGCGTTTCGTAAAGAAAGCCGCCGGTGACTGACGGGTCGCTGGTCCAGACGGGATTCAGCAGTTCGCCGCGATTCATTTTCACGTGCGCGGAGTGGGGCGCGTGCGTTTCGGAGAGGAGTTGTTTGAGAGTTGCGTAGACGGGAGCGAAGCGCCGGTTGTGTCCGACTTGGACCACAGATTTTTGAGACTGCGCGCTTTGTGCTTTCGCGAAAACGGTTTCGGCGTCGGTGATATTTGTGGCGAGCGGCTTTTCGCAGAAGACGTGTTTGCCGGCGTCAAGTGCGGCGAGAGTGAGTGCGACGTGCTGTGTGTTTGGAGTAGTGACGTAGACGGCGTCGCAGCGTTCCATGACTTCGGCTGGACTTGAGACGACATGCGCATCGTGAGCGCGCGCGAGTTTCGCCGCGCGTTCGTCGTCCACGTCGTGAATCGCGGTGAGTTGCACGCGGTCGTCACGTGCGAGCAGGCCGGCGTGTACACCGCCGATGTAACCGGCGCCGATAATACCGACTCTGATCCTAGACATCGTGTTCTACCCTAAGATCGTGTTTTAAGATCCCTTCAGTAGCTCTCTTCGCTTCCTGCGCTAGTTGGAAAGGATCCCAGCCCCAGTACTCCGGCCGGAAGATCTCAACACTTGCAACCTTGTCGTAGCCGATCTTGTGAAACGCCGCGATCATTTCGCGCAACGGTAGGATGCCGAGGCCCGGCAGCAGACGATGCTTATCGAGCAGTTGTTCGCGCGGCAAGCTCTCTGCGTCGTTGATGTGAAAGATGTAGATCAATTTCGGATCGACGGCTTCGATCATCTCGATTGTCGAGCCGCCGGCGTAGAAGTGAAAACTGTCGATTACGAGGCCCAGGTTTGGGCGATCGACAGCGCAGACGATCTCGTGGGCGAGGTCGAGCGCCTGCACGCTACAGTCTGTTTGGCCGAGAAACTCCAACGCCAGCGCGACGTCGTGACGAGCGGCGATATCGCACAACTCGCGCAGTACACGCACGGATTCCCCGATCACTTCTAACGGTGACGCGCCGTCATTCGGCAGTTTACCGGGCACCACGACGATGAACGGACAACCGATCTCCGCTGCGATGCCGCTCAACTCCTCGCACTCCGCTTTGATCGCTTCGTAAGCGCGCGCATCGCGAAACGTCACGTGCTCGATCGAGTTGATGCTCAAGGGCGGCACGCCCGTTTCAGCGATCAAATTTTTCAGTTCATCAGCGGTATGTTGTTGTAGAAAAGTCCGCAGTTTTGCGGCCCAGATCTCGACATAATCGAAGCCCGCGGCTTTCGCTGCGGCGAAGTCAGTTGCGAGAGGCGCATGCATCGTAGTAGCGCCGTTCAGTGCAATATTCATACTTTCGCCAAGCATAACATGGCGGTTTGACTTGCCGCGCGGATGGTTGTAAAAGCGTCGTGTTCCGTAACCACAAAGGAGAATGAAAATGGCTTTACGACTTGGCGATACCGCACCCGATTTCACAGCAGATACGACCGAAGGTCCGATCAGCTTCCACGAATGGATCGGCGACAATTGGGCCGTACTTTTTTCCCACCCCAAAGACTTTACGCCGGTCTGCACCACCGAGCTCGGC
>DASXXL010000084.1:0-13947 GCA_036503085.1 Pyrinomonadaceae bacterium
TAGTCGCAGCTTTTCGCTGGCGCGCGGCAACGTGCGGCGGTTGATGGCGATGACGTTGTTTACAGGCTTCGCCACTTATTCCGCGATGATGATCCTGTTGCTGCCGCTTGGTTGGTACGGTTATCTCAGCGGGATTAGTCCGTGGGACGCAACTCAGTGGCCCGTGTGGTATTCGATTGCTTATAGTGTGCTGGGTCCGTTGAGCACGATTCTGTTGATGCCGGTGTGGATGCTTGGTTTGTCGTTGCTTTACGTTGACGAGCGCGTG
Organism: Pyrinomonadaceae bacterium; assembly: GCA_036503085.1. GTDB lineage: Bacteria > Acidobacteriota > Blastocatellia > Pyrinomonadales > Pyrinomonadaceae > PSRF01. Next base: position 269 of record DASXXL010000084.1, read on the forward strand.
CGCCACGAAGGTTACGACATTGAGCTGATGGCGGCGCGACAACTCGGCGAGTTGCCCGACGTGAACGTTTCATCACCATTGGGAACAGCGCTCTCATCGATTTCCGGTAAGGAGCCGCCACCGGCGCCGCCCGCGCCGCGGTCTTCGAGTATTCTGAATCTCACTTGATCGCAGTGATGCCTCAGCGCCATAACCGAACAAATCATCACCTGCGTTGGTTGTTATTCGCGTTACTCCTGCTTGTCCCTGTCACGGCAAACGCGGATACGATTCCGGCCGCCGACTACCATAACAATGTGCAACGCGCCGTCACCGCGCTCGACACCCTGCGGCAGATTGACGAAGCCGAAACTTCCGCTTCGTACGAACATCGCCTGGACCAAACGATCGCCGGCGTGGATGAAGCATTGCCGGAACATCAATCAGTGCAGACAAGCGAAGGAGTTTGTGATGTCGATAATTCCTGGTTGCACGAAGAACTGAAACAACTCAAGAGCGCTTCTTCGTCCGAACAAAGAGCAGACAGACTCACGCAAGTCATCGAGCGGTTGCAGGCTGTCGAAGAGCGAGTAGGTCCGGGAGAGACGCCAACAACACCACAGAGCGACAAGACTCAGACGAAGGAGAAACTCGAAAGCATTCTGGCGCGACCGGAATACACCAGCGAAGCGAAAGGATCGAGTGCGCTGGGCCGGTTGATAATGGACTTCATTCGTTGGCTCCAACAATTCCTGCCGAAGGGAATGCAGGTCAAGCCAGGCAGTTCGCCGTGGATGACTGTGGTGGCGCAGATATTAGTGGTGCTAGTTGCGTTGGTGGTCTTGTTTTACGTTGCGAAGATCCTGCTCGCGCGCTTCAAACCCAAACGACGCCAGCGCGCCCCTAAGAAACGTGAGCCGCGTATCGTGCTCGGCGAACGATTAGAACCGGAAGAGACTTCAGGTGATTTACTCTCAGAAGCCGAAGCGCTCGCGCGTCATGGTGAAATCCGCATCGCGATCCGCAAAGCGTATATCGCCCTGCTGGTCGAGCTTGGCGATCGCAAAGTGATCGCCCTCGCGCAGCACAAGACGAACCGCGATTACCTGAACTCCGTGCGAAACCTGCCGCCACTTCATCAGAACATGCGCGGACTGACGGACAGTTTTGAACGACATTGGTATGGATTAGTCGAAGCGAGTGATAACGACTGGCAAAGTTTTCGCTCCGCTTATTACTCGGCCCTGCAAACACAAAACTGATGCGCCAGCGACTCACAATTATTCTCACTTTCGTCGTGATCGTCGGCGCGCTCGTCATTATCAATACCGTCACTTACGTTCAACAGGAAAAGCTACCGGACTCGGAGTTAGCGCCCAATCGTTCGACTTATCATTCGGGACCAACGGGCGCGCGCGCGTTCCACGATTTCCTGAGCGAGTCGGGTTACAAGGTGATGCGCTGGCGCGAAGCGCCGGAAAAACTTTTGAGCAAGGCGGGCGAGCACGTTTCGACGTTTGTCATCATCGGCGCAACGCGGTTGCCATTCAGCCAGGAACAGATCACTGCTTTGCATCAGTGGATTGCCAACGGTGGCTGCCTGTTGCTAATCGATCGCGAGCCGTCACCACGATTGTTGCCAAAGCCCGGCGATTGGGCCATCTACTCGAGATCGCTCGACTTTCCGCCGCTCGATCTCGATCCCAATGATGCAAGCGCGATGACTAAGGACGTCGCGGCTTTCAAGCCGGTCCAACCGACGTGGCTGACGCGCAAAGTTGAATCTGTAATGCCGTCGCGGTTTGCTGGGCGGTTGTCAGTAGTGCTTGTGGCGAAGCCGACGCCGTCGCCGCACTCGCTGCCCGGCGAGAGAAGCACGCCTGAAGACGACGAGTCTTTTGAAGGTCCGCCACCGCGTGTGGTGGAACCGGCAAAAACTGAAGCCTCAACGGCTCCCGTCATACACGTCGCCGACAAGGACGGTGCTTTACTCGTCGACTATGCTTACGGCGAGGGGCGCGTCATCGTGCTCAGCGATCCGTACGTCGTAACTAACCGCGGCATTCGCACGGACGACAATCTGCAGCTCGCGATCAATGCTGTTACTGGGAGGGACGGTCTGATCGCATTTGACGAGTATCACCAGGGCCACGGCGCGACCGGCAACGCCTTCGCAGTTTATTTCGCCGGCACGCCGGTGTTGGCGATTGCCGCGCAGTTGCTGCTCATTGTCTTGTTGATTCTTTGGACCAACGCGAGACGCTTCGCACGCCCGCTGCCGTTGGCGCACATCGATCGACGTTCGAGTCTCGAGTTCGTTGCTTCGATGGCCGAGCTCCAGGAACGTTCGCGCGCGTTCGATCTGGCGATCGAAAACGTTTACGCGCGAACGCGTCGCGTGCTCGCGCGCTATGCCGGAGTTACTTACAACAGCTCGCGTTCTGAAATCGCCGCGCGCATTGCAGCGCGTTCGAAAATCGAAGCGCAGCAACTCGAGACTTTAATGCGACAATGCGAAGACGTAATCAACGGCCAACCAATCAACTGGCGACAAGCAGTAGATCTCGTCAAGCGATTGCGCGAGTTGGAAAAGAAGCTTGGCTTGCGGATGCGTGCGCGCGACGCACGGCAAGCCGCCGATAACATCTGACGAAACGAGGTCAACTACGAACGAATGTCCGAACTGGTCTCCTCAACTGTTGCCCACATAAAAAATGAGTTGCAAAAAGTCATCGTCGGTCAGGACGAACCGATCGAACAGATTCTGATCGCGTTACTCGCCGAAGGACACGCCCTCGTTGAAGGCGTGCCAGGCACCGCGAAGACGCTCACCGTGAAAACGCTCTCGCGGATCATTAATGCGAGCTTCAGTCGAATCCAGTTTACGCCCGACCTCATGCCGTCAGACATCACAGGCACGAACGTTTTCAATATCGCGACCTCCGCATTCAATCTGCGGCGTGGCCCAATCTTCACTGACATCCTGCTCGCCGACGAGATCAATCGCACGCCGCCGAAGACGCAGGCTGCGTTGCTCGAAGCGATGGAAGAACGCCAGGTCACGATCGACGGCGATGCGTATGCACTGCCGTCGATCTTCACGGTACTCGCGACTGAGAACCCGATCGAGTACGAAGGAACGTATCCTTTGCCCGAAGCGCAGCTCGATCGTTTTCAGTTGAAAATACTTTTGGACTACCCGTCGGAAGATGCCGAGCGCGAAGTGCTCGCTCGTTGGGACAACGGCTTCAATTCAAAGCGTCTCGACCAGGTCGACATTCAACCGTTGAGCGATCCGAATGCGATTACGCAATGTCGTGCGGAAGTAGCGCGTTCTCGGATGGAGCCGGGCGTGCAGTACTATGCGGTTGATCTGGTGCGGCGTACGCGCACACATCCATTCGTTCACTACGGCGCGAGTCCACGCGCCTCGGTCGCGTTGCTTTTGTGTTCGAAGGCACTCGCGGCGATTCGTGGTCGAGACTTTGTTACGCCTGATGACGTGCGCGATGTTTCGCTGCCCGTGCTGCGTCATCGCCTGACTTTGCGGGCCGAAGCGGAGCTCGATGGTGTGACGCCGGACACGGTGATCACGGACATACTCGGCTCAGCGGAGGTACCTCGTTAGCCGTTCAAAAAATCTAAGCCGTCGTTCATAAATGTGAACCTGCAAGGCTTTGTTGGAATTTGAGATTTTGAAAAATACTTTTGGTTTTTGGATAGCCTCAGCCCTATGCCCGGCCCCTTTTGCCCGTCTCGCCTAGTAATTTCCGATCCCTCTACAAAAAACCGAACATGGGAACATTCCTTGCATAAGTGACCCGCGTCGTGTTGTCTCCCCATGGTTCCGAAAGTTTATCTCACGGATTCCTAACAGGTGAGATTTCAAAACTCAGACTTCTAAAGCTGCAGGCAATGGTCGCAGCTCGGAGAAGATCCTTCAATTCAAGTATGTTTCGGGAAGGAGCCCAAATGAAGAAATTGCTTTTTACCTTCATGCTTGCGACCCTGACTCTCTGCTTCTTTGTCGTTTCGGCATCGGCTCAGAGCACCGCAGGCGTGACGGGAACAGTAAAGGATAGCAACGGCGCAGTCATCGCCGGTGCTGATGTAAAACTGACAGATACAAAGACCGGCGTTGAACTCACTACCAAGACTAACGATCAAGGTGTGTACACTTTTCCAAAGGCCGCGCCGGGCACAGGCTACAAGCTGACTTTTACCGCTCCGGGTTTTCAAACTCTGGTAATCAATGACGTAGCTCTGGGCGTCGGACAAATGGAAACGCACAATGCTGAAATGACTATCGGCGAGGTTTCCGGCACTGTCGTCGTGACGGCCTCCAATGAAGTTACGCTCAATACTACCGACGCTTCGATTGGTAACGTTATCGGAGAACGAAGACTCAAAGAGCTTCCCATCCAGATTCGCAACTCGCCCGCTGCGCTGATCGGTTTGCAACCGGGCGTGGTCGGTAACAACGTTGGTACCGGTACCACGAACCGCGTAGGTTCAGTGACTGGTTCTCGCGCTGACCAGGGCAACATCACCGTCGATGGTATCGACGCGAACGATGTAACCACGGGCCAGTTCGCTGCGACTGTTGGTAACGCTCCGATCGACGCGATTCAGGAGTTCCGTACAGTTTCGGCCAACCCCGGTGCTTCCGAAGGCCGAAGCAGCGGCGGCCAGATCGAGTTGGTGACCAAGAGTGGTACCAACGACTTCCACGGCAACCTGCGTGAATACAATCGCACTGCCGCGACCGCAGCTAACGCGTTCTTCAACAACCGCGCCGGCATTCCGCGTCCGCAATTAACGCGCAACCAGTTTGGCGGCAGCATCGGTGGTCCAGTTGTCAAAGATGCGCTCTTCTTCTTCTTTGACTACGAAGGACGGCGAGACGCTCAGGGTGTTTCGTACCTGCGAATTGTTCCGTTGAATCACTTCCGCAACGGCGGTTTGGGCTTCATCAACAACAACTCGGGTTGTACTGCTTCCTCGCGTCTGAACACCACTCCTAACTGCATCACCATTCTTACTCCGGCGCAGGTTGCCGCTCTCGATCCGAAAGGTGTGGGTGGTAACGCAGCGTTGTTGAGTTTCATCAACAGCCGCTATCCCCAAGCGAACGACTTGACCGCCGGTGATGGCATCAACACGGGTGGCTTCCGCTTCAACGCTCCGTCGCAACGTAAAGACAACACCTACACGACGCGCATTGACTGGAACGCAACCTCCAAGCAGAAATTCTTTGGCCGTTTCAACATCGCCCGCCGCGTGCAGACCGACACTGTTAACTCAGTGGCGGAGCAATTCCCCGGCGATCCTGAAACAGCTCAAATCATCGTTAAGGACTACACCTGGGTCGTCGGTCACACGTGGACTGCCAGTTCAACGTTCGTGAACCAGGCCACCGTCGGTGTGTCACGTTCGGGCTTGCTCTTCCCGACCAACTTCAAGCCAGCGTTCCCGAATGCGTTCACGTTCGGCATGGGCCTTTCAGCTCCGTTTGCCGGCATCAGTGACCAGGATCGTTTCGTCATGGTTCCGACAATCCGTGACGATGCGACGTGGACCAGAGGAACGCACTCGATCGAGTTCGGTGGTTCGTACAAACCGATCGATTCGAAAACGGGTCTCGTTAACGATTTCAACTTCCCGACTGTGGGTATCGGCGGCTTGCTGAGCGCGCTCGACCCGAGTCTTCGTCCGGCGACGATTTTCGGCAACAACAACAACACCACAGTCACCGGTAACTACGACTCGGCCTTCGCGTTCCTGCTCGGACGCATCGCCCAGGTCCAGACGAATTTCAACTACGACACCAGCGGTAAGGCGTTCGCTCCGGGTACCGGCAAGCACCGCGACTATCGCTATGACGAACTTGAGTTCTACGCTCAGGACAACTGGAGAATGCGAAATAACCTGACGCTCAACTTTGGTCTGCGTTGGCACCTGTATCCCGCTCCTTACGAGAAGAACGGATTCCAGGCTGCGCAGAACGTCGATATGCGTCAGTTGTTCGATCTGCGACAGCGCAACGCGGCTGCCGGAATCAGCGGCGAAAGCGCTGAGCCGTTGCTCCAGTATGACTTGATCGGCAAGGGCAACAACGCACGGCCTCTCTATAAGACGGATTGGAATAACTTCGCACCGAGATTCGGCTTTGCGTACACGCCCAACTACAAGGGCGGCTTCCTTGGCCCGCTATTCGGTGAGAACAGAACGGTAATCCGCGGCGGCGGTTCGGTCGTTTACGATCGGCCCGGCGGCGCCATCACGTTTATTCAGGACCAGGTTTCGTACCTGTTCGATAACTCAGCCACGAGACAATTCGGCGCGGAACAGACTCCGGCGTTGGCGTTGTTGAATAATCCTCGTTTCACGGGCATCACTTCGCTGCCCGTTTCAAACGTGGCCCCAACAATCACACGTCCGTTTACTCCGTTCCTTGATAATCCGGACTGTTTCGGTCACGTGACCGGTCTGTGCTCAGGCGAATTTAACTACGCCGTCGACGAGCACTTCCGAATCCCGTACTCGATCCAGTACAGCCTCGGTTTCCAACGTGAAATGCCAGGCAACTTCATCCTCGAAGCGAGCTACGTCGGACGTCAGGCCCGCAAGCTCTTCTCGCAGGCAGACGTGGCGCAGGCTTTGAACTTCAAGGATCCCACCTCGGGCCAGTTGCTGTTCGACGCGTTGAACTCGATGCAAGCGCAGTTGCTCGCCGGAACGACCGCCGGTCTTTCGACCACGGCGATCATTAATAGCATTGCCAATCAACCGTGGTTTGAAAATCAGATGAAGGCAGCCGTGCAGGCCAATTACGGCGTGGCTAGCTGTCAGGCATTGGTTGGCGTTTCCTGCACTCGTTTCATCCTGGGCAATGGCACTTTGCGCCAATTCACGCTCCGCGGTGACACTTCAGACGAGATTCAGGCGCTTAACTCCCTGGGCCTGCTCCTTCCGAATGTCGGTATGAGTTCGCAGTTTGGAACGAACATCTACATCTCGAATCAGGGTTCTTCATCCTACGACGGTCTGCTGGTGAGCCTGCGCAAGCGTTTCTCGAGCGGGCTGCAGTTTGACTTCAACTACACGTTGTCGCATTCGATCGATAATGGATCGAGTGTTACTAACACGGTCGCCGGCGGTCTCGTTTGCGACTTGACCAACCTGCGAGTTTGCCGTGGTCCGTCAGACTTCGACATTCGTCACCTCGTGAATGCTAACTTCATTTATGAGTTGCCGTTTGGTCGTGGCCGCATGTTCGGCAGCGGTGTACCGGGATGGGCCAATCAAGTCATCGGTGGCTGGGAAGTTTCAGGTATCTTCACTGCTCGCAGTGGACTGCCCTTCAGCACCACGACCACTGCTTTCCCGGTGGGCTTCAACTTCAACAGCCCAGCGGCGCAGAATCTGAGGAATGCACCCGCAATTCGGCCTAACATCCATGATGATCCGAAGACCGGTGCGATTCAGTTCTTCGATACTCCGACCACGATCTTCAATTCAGCCAGTCCGACCACTGGAGTTCTGCGATTCCCACACCACGGTGAAGTTGGTAATCGCAATTTCTTCCGCGGACCGGGCTTCTGGAACCTCGACACTGCCCTGATCAAGACGTGGGGCATGCCGTGGTCAGAACATCAGAACTTGCAGTTGCGATGGGAAGCTTTTAATGTTTTCAATCACAACGCCTTTGGCTTGCCGGCTGTCGGTATCACCGGTACAACCTTTGGACAAATCACGACTACGGCTACGTCGCCGCGCGAAATGCAATTTGCGCTGCGTTACAACTTCTAGCCAAGTCTACGTCTTTGACTTTACGGGCTCCTGCGAAAGTGGGAGCCCTTTTTTTCTGGAGAACGTTATGCTGCGAACACGCCTGCTTCTTCTCTCATTGATCATTCTTGCTGCCGTAGTTTTGGCCCAACCAGTAGCCGCTCAGAGTGGTCGAACTCGAACACTCTTCGGCGACGTACGAATCACGGGCGAAGACAACAATCTCGTTCCGCAGGAAGTTACGCTCATTCTTCGGAAGGTTCCCGAAGGCGAGATGGCGCGGCAGACTGTTTCCAGCCGAGGACGATATCGGTTTAACAATCTGCCCGAGGGTGAGTACGAGCTCATAATCGAGTCAGAGGGAAAAGAAATCGGACGTATGAGTCAGATTTACATGCGTGAGCGCGATCTCAGCAATAGTCCATACGGCTTTCAATACGATCTCGACTTCAAGTGGAAATCTCCGGCGCAGCCAGTCGGAGGAGTCATTTCAGCCGCTGACGTTTATGAGCGGCCGGCTGCAACCAAAAGCGTATTTCAAAAAGCCGAAGAGGCCGTCGCGAAGAAGAAGTTTGACCAGGCGATCGATCTACTCAAACAAGTTGTCGAGACAGACAAGAACGACTTTCAAGCCTGGACCGCACTTGGGAGCATTTACTTCTCGGAACAGAAATTCGACGATGCCAAAGACGCTTACCTGAAAGCGATCGAAGTTCATCCCACGTCGCCGCGTGCTTATCTGAACCTGGGCCGTGTGCTATCGTCGCAAAAGAAATTCGAAGAAGCGGTCGAGCCGCTGACCAAAGCAGTCGAACTCCAACCCACTTCAGGCGACGCGAACTACTTGCTTGGCGAGTGCTACCTGCAACTCAAGAAAGGTTCGAAAGCGATTCCGTATCTCAACGAAGCCGCCAACAACGGCCGTCCGGACGCTCACCTCCGCCTTGGCTGGCTTTACAACGCCGCCGGCATGAAAGACAAAGCGGCGATTGAATACGAAGAGTATTTGAAGAAGAACCCAAATTATCCCGACCGAAACAAGCTCAAGGAATATATCGCCACCAACAAAAAGAGCTAACAAATAGAAAGATCCGCCAATTGCCCGGTTCTGTTTCCACTGCTAATCTGGCTCCACTTCAAGGGAGTGCCATCAGCAATGGGAAAATACCTAAAATCTGTCGAAGTCGTCGCGAATGTTCTCATCATCGTCGTCGCAGTCTTATGCATCGGTGTACTCGGACAGCGATACTTCAGAGCGCAACCGCCGAAGCCCGCTGGGCCAAAGATGCCGGCTGTGGGTAATAAGATCTCAGCCGTTGATGTTGATTGGTCGAAAAACAAGAAGAACGTTGTACTTGCTTTGCAGGTAGGATGTCACTTCTGTTCTGAAAGCGCCGACTTCTACAAGAACCTTCTCCGGCAAACAAAGGACAAGGGCATCAATGTAGTTGCAGTACTTCCCCAAAGCAGAGAAGAAGCCAGGAAATACCTCGACAACCTTCAACTCTCTGATCTCGACACTAAACAATCGTCACTCAATTCTCTCGACGTCAGCGGAACACCCACCCTCATCATCACCGATGATAAAGGTCAGGTCACAAACGCATGGGTCGGCAAGCTGCCGCCGGAAAAGCAGGATCAGGTCCTGAGTGTTTTATTGAAGTAGATACTCCGCCTCGTTCCGCTTTGAGTTGTTAACGTTCTCCATTCGAAAGAAGGTACACGTATGTTTAAAAACCCCTTAGTTCGTAGTGTGTCTCGGCTACTGACGTTAGCCGTGATGCTCGGTGCGCTGGCGCTTCTTGTCTCGACCCAAAAAGCTCGCGCTGCTTTATACTCGTCCTGCGACGCAGAGTACGGTTACTGCCTGTTCAACTGTGTCAACGAGACGGGTGAAGCTTACTACGCGTGTAAGGCTCCCTGCGAGGTGAATTTGCTGAAATGCGAATCAGACGAGGAGTATGAACCAACGCCGGCACCGTACCCCGTAATCAGCCACGACTTTCAGAGTTGCCTGTCGGCGTGCACTCAGTGTAGCTCGATCGAGGACATAAACGACCGCCTGGCTTGTTCCGGCGCGTGCTTCGACTGGTGTAATGCAAACTATCCGAGAAGTTAGACCACGATAGATCTTCGGATTGAGCGGCGCAGTCAACAAGCTGCGTCGCTCTTTTTTTCCGGCTAATGAAGCGTCAAATTTGTGTTGTGACATCGCCGTGAGGTTCGTCTACAATTCCCCACGTTGCGCTTCGTATTCACCAAATTCTTCTACGCGCTCGCGTCGCTCGCGTTTATTCCGTTGTCGCTTTCATGGGGGCGCCCGTGGCTTGCTTACATGGCCTTCGCCTACGATCTGCTGCTCCTTTGCGCCGCGAACATCGATGCGAAGTTGAGTCACCTGCCGCAGGGATTTCGCGTCACGCGCGAGTTCAGCGGCCGCTTCGCGATGGGTGGCGAGACCGAAGTCAAAATCAACATTCAAAATGCTTCTCCCCGCGCGGTCTCGCTGCGACTCAAAGACGAATATCCGCCGCAAATGATTATCAACGGCGAACGCGAAGCGACGCTGCGTGTCGATCCGCACAGTAGCGCGGCGCTCATCTACAGCTTGACGCCGCCACGGCGCGGTCGCTTTCAGTTTGGTTACATCGCACTCAGGTTTCGCTCGCGATTCAATCTCGTTTGGCGCGACGCGCGCGGTGCTGAGCCCGCTACGGTGAAGGTCTATCCCAATCTGAGGCGCGCGCGCGAAGCCGAGTTAAAAGCACTCGGCGCGCGTTCGATGGTCTCGTCGTATCGCAAAACGTCGTGGCGCGGCGAAGGCCGCGAGTTTGAATCGATGCGCGACTACGTTCGCGGCGACGAGTTGCGCCACATCTCCTGGACTGCGACCGCGCGACGCGGAAAACTCACCACGCGGCAGTATCAGATCGAACGCGACCAAACGATCCTCGTGGCGCTCGACGCGGGCCGGCTCATGACCGCGCGCATCGAGCAGGAGACGAAACTCGACTCCGCGGTCCACGCGACGCTCGCATTATTTACGGCCGCCGCCCGCGCCGGCGATAACGCAGGACTCGTCGTGTTTGGCCGGCGCATAAAGAGTTACCTGCCGCCGAGTCGCGGGCGCGATCACATCGACGCAGCGTTGGAATCGTTGTATGCGGTCGAGCCGGAAATGATCGAGCCGTCGTATCCGCACGCGTTCGAGTTCATTGCCGCAAACAGCAAACGCAGATCATTGGTCGTGCTGTTGACTGATTTGGTCGATGAGGAAGGTTCGAAGGAACTGCTGACGTCGCTCAAACTTTTACGCCCGCGCCATCTGCCGCTTGTGATAACGATCGCCGACAGAGATCTAAAGGCTGTCGTGCAGGAGCCGCCGTCATCAGTACGCGAGCTCTTCACGCAGTCAGTCGCGGAAGAGATCATTCATCAGCGTGAGGCGGCGTTGAGAATGGTTGAATCGACCGGCGGACTGGCGCTCGACGTTACGGCCGCGTCGTTAGCACCGGCTTTGTTGGAAACTTATCTGCGCGTGAAGGAACGCGGCTTACTTTGATTCCATGGCCGCATTTGGCTCTTCCTCTACAGCGGGCTCGTGACCGGCAAATAACAGATAGCCGTACATCGCGAGACCCGTAATCGCGGCGATGCTGAACTTGATGCGCGGATCGATCGGCGCGGGCGAAACAAAGCCCTCGATGGTCCCGGCCACGACCAGCAGCATCGCCACACCGATCATCAAACGCACCGCTTCCATGCCGCGCACGCGCAACGCGTCGGCGCGCGTGAGATCGCCCGGCATGATCATCGCGCTGCCGATCAGCAGTCCCGCGCCGCCGGAAATAAAAATGCACGACAATTCGATCACGCCGTGTCCGACCATGAACGTGAGGAGATCGTTGCCGAAGCCGGCTTTGTAAGTCAGCGCGAGCACCGACGCGATGTTCGCGCCGTTGAAAGCGAGATACAAAAGCGTGCCGATGCCAAACGTCGCGCCGAAGGCGAAGGTGTAGATCGTGACCTGAATGTTGTTGGTCATGATCATGCTCGCACCTTCCTGGTTCGACTTGTTGAGCGATTCCCACCAGTGAGTTTTTGTTTCGATGTACAGTTCGCGAAAAGCGGGATTGACGCCGACGAGTTCGGAAAACTCCGAATCGTACTTGGTCGCGGTGTAGCTCAGCAGGCCGAAGAGAAAGAAGACCGAGAACGAAACAAACGTGTAGCGCCACGTGCGGCGAAACGTTTGCGGCAACTCGTGCGTGAAGTAGCGGCGAATTCGTTTGCCGCCGTGCGCCTCGGCGCGATAGATACGGCCGTGCGCGCGGATGACGAGACTGTTGAGGTAGTTTACGAGTCGGGGGTCGCGTGATTCGGCGCGCGCGATTGCAAGATCGGAAGCCGTGCGGCGATAGATCCGTCCGAGCTCGCGCACCTCTTCTTTGCCGAGCCGTCGCAACGATGCGTGATCCAGCAGCTTGAGCAAGTCTTCGAGCCGCTGCCAGGCATTTTTGCGTTGACTGATGAATCGATCGGAAGGCATTGTGGCGTAGTGTAACTTGCAACCCAGGAAGCTCAAAGAAAAATGCGCGCGTTAGTCGAGTGTGTCCCCAATTTTAGCGAGGGACGAAGGCCCGAGACGGTCGAGAGCATCGCGGAGGCGATTCGGTCGGTCGAGACCGCGTGTGTGCTCGACACGCACATCGATCCGGACCACAACCGTTCGGTGATCACGTTCGTTGCTTCGCCCGAAGATGTGGTCGAGGCGGCGGTACAGGCGGTGAAGCACGCGTCGGAACTAATCGACATGCGCACGCATGCCGGCGAACACCCGCGGCTCGGGGCGACTGACGTGCTGCCGTTTGTGCCGATTCACGGCGTCACGATGGACGACTGCGTGCGGCTGGCCCATGAAGCCGGCCAGCGAATCGCGCGCGAGCTTTCGATTCCGGTTTATTACTACGAACGCGCGGCACTGCGGCCGGATCGCGTGAACCTCGAAGACGTGCGTCGCGGCGCGCTCGAGTTGTTGCGCGAACAGATCAGCACGAACCCCGAGCGCGCGCCGGACGAAGGCCTGCCGGTGGTCCATGAGACCGCGGGCGCGATCGCAGTCGGCGCACGTCCGTTTCTGATCGCTTTCAATGTCGTGCTACGCAGCGACGACATAGCGATCGCGCGTCGCATCGCGAAAACGATTCGTACGCGTGGCGGCGGGTTACCGTTTGTAAAAGCATTGGGCTTTCGCCTCGCGACGAGAAACTGTGTGCAGGTGTCGTTGAACCTGGTGAATTACGAAGTCACCGGAATGAAGGCGGCTTACGACGCAATTAAGCGCGAGGCTGAAGCGATGGGTGTAGAGATCGATAACGCCGAGATCGTTGGCCTCGTCCCGCGCGCGGCGCTCGATCGTGAGGCCGAGTACTTCAGTAAGCTGGAAAACTTCACTGACTCAAAGATACTTGAGCACCAGATCTCTCTGTGCTCATCTGTGTAAATCCGTGTACTAACTGCCAAGCCTGATGAGCGTTGCGCGCAGTCGTGCGTGACGTCGCATCAGTTTCAGGTAAGTTGTTTCTTCCGCTGCGCTCTTCGCCCGCACAATCCGCTCAAGCAGTTGTTTCTCCTGCGTGCTCCAACGAGGCAAATCGCGAACGAGCGAGAACAGCGACTCGAACTTCTGCCGCTGTGTTCGGAGTCCAATCTTGCGCACCTGAAAGCGGTCCCACTCACCCGCGCGATCTCGATCGAGCTCAAAAATCATCGGGCTCTCGGCCAGCTTCCGCAGCGTGTGTGCCGAAGTCCGATAACCTGCTCGCTTCGCGATCTTCTCTTCTTCCTTCTCGACTAAGCTTGAGACGTCGTGCATCGTCGACCGGAAACCGAGCTTGCGATAGAACCAG
>DASXXL010000085.1:0-7560 GCA_036503085.1 Pyrinomonadaceae bacterium
GGACCCGCGCGCTTTACGCGAGCTGATCCCGGACTTCGTCGAACAAGGCGCACCGCTCGAATCACCGGTTAAGGAAGATTACTTTCTTTATCTCACGGCCAAACACGCGATCCGTTCGCCCATTACGCCGCCGCCGCTGAAAAACCACGGCTACTACATCGTCTCGTTGAATCGTCTCACGGCGTGGCTCGGCGAGAAGTGTGAAGAAGCCGGCGTGAACATCTTTCCGGAGTTTCCCGGCGCCGATCTGCTTTATGACGAGAAGGATCGCGTGCTCGGCGTGCGCACCGGCGACAAAGGCATCGACAAGGAAGGGAAGCCGAAAGCGAACTTCGAACCCGGCGTCGATCTGCGCGCGAAAGTGACGGTGCTCGGTGAAGGCCCGCGCGGCTCGCTTACCAAGCAACTCATCGAGCGTCTCGGTCTTGACGAAGGACGCGAACCGCAGGTCTACAGCATCGGTGTGAAAGAGTTGTGGGAGCTGCCGGACGATCGTTATCCCGCCGGACGCGTCACGCACACGCTTGGGTTTCCATCCGACTCACAAACTTACGGCGGCGGCTGGATCTACGGCATGCAGAATCGCGTGCTGAACATCGGTTACGTCACCGGGCTCGACTACAAGGATCCGCTGCTCGATCCGCACGCGGAGTTTCAGCGTTACAAGACTCATCCGTACATCGCGAAACTGCTCGAAGGCGGCAAGATGATCCGTTACGGCGCGAAGACGATCGCTGCCGGCGGTTACTTTGCGATGCCACGCACGTACGCTAACGGCGTATTGCTCGTCGGTGACTGCGCCGGATTTCTTAACTCGCAACGCCTCAAAGGAATTCACTCAGCGATCAAGAGCGGCATGCTCGCGGCGGAAGTGATCTTCGAGGCGCTCAAGGCAAAGGATTATTCGGCGCAGCAGTTACAACGTTACGAGCAGTGTGTTAACGAAAGTTGGATCATTCCCGAGCTGCGCAAAGTGCGAAACTTCCACGCCGGTTTCAAACACGGCCGCTGGCTGGGAATCGTAAACACGGGATTGCAATTCTTCACGGGCGGACGCTCGTGGGGACTCTTCGACCGGGATCGTGCGAAGGCGGGCCACGAAGAGATGCGCAAGCTCAACGCTTACGGTTATCGCGGCGACAATCTCGAGCAGCGTTACAACGGTTTCCGTTTCGATGGGAAGACGACGTTCAACAAGCTCACCGACGTGTACCACGCGGCGGTGGGCCACGACGAAGATCAGCCCGCGCACCTGCACGTGCTCGACACGAACATCTGTTCGACGCGTTGTGCGGAAGAGTACGGCAATCCGTGCCAGCGTTTCTGCCCGGCAGCGGTTTATGAAATGGTAGACGACGGCGGGAACGGCAAACGTCGTTTGCAGATCAACTTCTCAAACTGCGTACATTGCAAGACCTGCGACATCATGGACCCCTACCAGATCATTAACTGGGTGACGCCGGAAGGTGGCGGTGGTCCTGATTACAAAGGGATGTAAGCTTTGACAGGATTTACAAGGTTAACAAGATGACAGAACTCAGCTTCGTCTTGTAAAACCTGCAATCCTGTCTACTTGGCGGCTTCTGGCTCTTTCTGTTTGATATCGAAGTGAACCCGCCCGCGGATCACTTCTTCCAACGCAATTCGGGTGGGCTTGTGCTTCTGCGGATCGATGTCGATGCGCGGATTTGCCCCGCGTTGTAATTGCTTGCTGCGCTTCGCTGCGAGAATGATGAGGCGATACTTCGAATCTACTTCGCGATCGCCGGGGGTTTCCAATTCATTCTCAGTCAACTCTGTCGTCGTAGCCACTCGATTGCTCCTTCTCTTCGTATGAATGCCAATCAATCTTCCGCCGACCAAAACTTCGCGATCACTTCGCGCACCAAATTTTCCTGGCGGCGGCAACGAGCGCGCTCGGCATAAATGATCGCAGCAAGCTGTCCCGCAGCCCGCTCCACTTCGTCGTTAAAAATCACGTAGTCGAAAGCTGAATACTGGCGCAGTTCTTCCGGCGCGTTGTGCAACCTGACTTCCAATTCCTCGGGCGAATCAGTGCCCCGCGCAATCAACCGTTCACGCAGCACTGCAAACGAAGGCGGCAGGATGAAAACACTCACCGAATCCAGCGGCAACTCGCGCACGCTCTCCGCGCCCTGAACATCGACTTCCAGCACGATGTCAGTGCCGGCCGCAGTCTCGTCGGCGACTTGTCGTTTGGCCGTGCCGTAGAGATTTCCGTGCACGCACGCCCATTCGAGGAACTCGCCGGCGGCTATCATTTCTTCAAAAACCTGCCGGCTAACAAAGAAATACTCGCGGCCATTCATCTCTCCGTGTCGTGGCGCACGAGTTGTAAACGACACAGAATAGCTAAGATTCGGCACTACGTCCAAGACGTGACGGATGATCGTGCCCTTACCGCCGCCCGAAGGTGAACTGACGACAAATAAGGTGCCTCGTGGTTTGGTTGCGTTTGTGATCTCGGTCGCCGGCTGTAGTTCTTTCACTTTACTCGACATTCTGAACCTGCTCGCGGAGTTTTTCGACCTCTGCTTTGATTGCCAGCCCAGCTTCTTTGATTACCAGATCAGTAGACTTGGAAAGCGTGGTGTTCGCTTCACGGTTCAGTTCCTGCAGGAGAAAATCGAGCATCTTTCCGGCTTCGCCCGGGGCATCGAGCGCTTCCTGAAATTGTGTAAGGTGACTGCGCAAACGCACCATCTCTTCGCTGACGTCGCTTCGATCCGCGAGATACGCAACCTCCTGGGCCAACCGCGCCGGATCTATCTCCACGACTTGTCCGCCACGATTGAGCAACTCGCCGATCCGTTTTTGCAGCCGCAGGCGATAAGCGTCGGCAAGCCCGGCCGCCGCGACTTCGATCGTGGGCACGAGCGCTTCGATCTTCATAACGCGCTCGCGCAACTCGGCTTTGAGAGTTTCGCCTTCCTGCTCGCGCATGCGTTCGAGCTCGTCGAGCGCCTGGTCCACTGCCGAGTCGAGCGCGTTGACGATGCGATCGTCGATGCCGTTACGCGCCGGTTGCAACGCGCCGGGAATGCGAGCGAGCACGTTGATGTCGAGTTCGCCGGCGATATCGAAGTCTTGTTGCAGTTGTTTGAGAGCGTTGACGTAACCGGCGATGAGTGGGCGATTCAGTTCGTAGACCATCTGGGCCGTGCGTTCGAGACTGATGGTCACGTCGACTCGGCCGCGAGTCAAACGCGAAGTGATGCGTTTCTTGACGCCGGGCTCGAGGGCGGCGAGTTCCGTGCCCACGCGCAGATGAATGTCGAGAAAGCGGTTGTTAACGGTCTTGAGGTCAACAGAGACGGAGAAGTCGTCGCCCGCCACCATTCCCTTGCCGTATCCCGTCATTGATTTCATATTGTCTGTGCTATCTGTGGCTCTTCTTCGTCAGCAAACTGCAGTTCGTAAAGCTTACGATACTGTCCGTTCTTCGCCAGCAACTCCGTGTGCGTGCCCATTTCAATGATGCGGCCGGCTTCCATCACCACGATCACGTCCGCGCGACGCACCGTGGAAAGACGGTGGGCGATCACGATGGTCGTACGATTGCGAACGAGATTGGCAATAGCCCGTTGCACCAAACGTTCCGACTCGGCGTCGAGCGCGGAGGTCGCTTCGTCCAAAATGAGAACGGGGGCATTAACCAGAATTGCACGAGCGATGGCCAGTCGTTGGCGTTGACCGCCGGAAAGAAAGATGCCGCGCTCACCGACAATCGTATCGTAACCGTCGGGCATTTCGCGAATGAAGTCGTGCGCAAAAGCAATCAGTGCGGCTTCTTCGATCTCGACGCCGGTGGCGTCGGGTTTACCGTAAGCGATGTTGTGCTGCACCGTGTCGTTGAAGAGCACGGTCTCCTGGGTGACTAAAGCGATGTGCTCGCGCAGGCTTTTCAATTGAGCGTCGCGCAGATCGATGCCGTCCCACAGCACGGCGCCGGACGTCGGATCGTGAAAGCGCGGCAGCAGTTTCGTCAACGTGGACTTCCCGCCGCCGGATTCACCAACGAGCGCGACCATCGTTCCGGCTTTGATCTTCAAACTGACGTCGCGCAGGACCGAGCGCGTTTCGTTGGAATAACCGAACGAAACGTTACGGAGCTCGATCTCGTGTTGCAGCGGCGCGAGCGTTTGCGCATCCGGCTTCTCGACGATCTCGGCGTGCTCGTCCATCACCTCCCAAACGTGCTGGGCCGCGGCGAGCGCCTGCTCCATGCTGTTTTGCAGTCGCGAGAGCTTGCGCATCGGATCGTAGCTGCGAAACAGAAAGAAGAGGAACGCCAGGAACTGGGCGCTGTCCATTCGTCCCGAGAGGATTTCGTGCTGGCCGAAGAACAGCAGTAGCACGACAAAGAGAATTCCGATCATCTCGATCGTGGGCGGCGCCGCGCCGGCAATGATCGCGCTGCGAAGATTGGCCCGCACGATTCGCTTCGCCACAGCCGTGAAGCGATCGGCTTCGCGTTTCTCCGCGCGATACGCCTTTACGATTCCCTGATTCGCGAGTGCTTCCTGCGCGGTGTCTGTTAACTCCTTGCTGCCTTCGAAACTCTCGCGCGCGAGGTTGCGCAGTGACGTGCCGAACTTCGCGGTAAGCACGGCGATGATCGGCGCGAGCACGAGCGAGCCGAGTGTCAAACGCCAACTGAAATAAAAGGACGCCGCCAGAAAACCAATCAGCGTGAAGCTCTCGCGCAGCATGTCGCGCATCGTCGCCGTCACCGCAGTCTCAATCGCCGCGGCGCTCGAAACGAGGCGCGAGACCAGATAATTCGTGCGATGACGTTCGAAGAACGTCGCCGATTGAGCGAGCAGATGACCGTACAGATCCTGCCGCAGCTTCAGCACCGCCGACTGTCCGATCCGCGCCATCAGGTAAGTAGACAAATACTCCGCGACGCCCTTGCCCACCGTAAAAAGAACCAGCAGGATCGAGATCATTTTCCACGCGCCGAACCCCGCGGGTGGAATCAAACGCTGCAAGCCAAACAAGGTAGAAGCACGTTGACCGTCGCCCGGTGAGAAGGCCTGATTGAAAATTGGTACAATCAGAGCGCCGGTCGCGCTTTCAAACAGACTGACGAGCACCATTGCGAAGGTCGCGAGCGTGAAGACCGGCCAGTGAGGTCTCAGGTACTTTAACAGGCGGCGAAGATCACGCATCTCTGGTTGCGAAAGTCTCTGATCAGTTGCTATAAGGGAGGCAGAAGACGGTCCTAAACATAAACAGGGAACTATACTTACCCCCGCTAATTTGCGTCAAGGCTGACGATTTTGCCCGATCTGCTTCGTAGTAACATCCCCCTCACGCGGCGCTAACGTGTCCCACTGGCGCACGAGTCTGCGTCAAGTTGAGTTATAATTCGCCGTTCATCAGAAAGGTAAATTCAATCCCTCCCGACAAGGGTCAGACATTTGGCACAGCAAGCACCACCAAACAGCAAATACACAGGCAAGCGTCTTCTGATCGCAGACGACGATACGGACATGAGACTCCTGCTCGCGGAGTACTTCCGCCGGCTCGGCTTTCAGGTCGAAGAACGAGAGAGCGGCATGGCCGCGCTCGAAGCCGCAGTCGCAGGCAGGTTTGATTGCTTCATTCTCGACGTCTCGATGCCGGGAATGTCCGGTCTCGAACTGCTGAAACGCGTCCGTGATCGCGGTATTCAAACGCCGGCGCTCTTCCTGACGGCGCACGACGCGCTCGACGACAAGGTCGCGGGGTTTGAAGCCGGCGCCGATGATTATCTCGCGAAGCCGTTCAGTCCACGCGAACTGGAATACCGCGTCGAGGCTTTGTTGCGTCGCGGCGGTTCAGCGCCGGTCGAACAGGACGGCGAACGCATCGAAGTCGGCGACCTCGTGATCGACAAACGCCGGCACGAAGTCATTCGCAATGGTTATCGCATCGACCTGACGCCGCTCGAGTTTCAGATTCTCGAGTTGCTCGCGTCAGAGCCGGGCCGCGCGTGGTCGCGTAACGCTTTGCTCGATCGCGTTTGGAGCACTGACTACGAAGGCTATCAACGCAACATCGATCCACACATCAATCGCTTGCGAAAGAAGCTTGAGGCCGATCCGAAAAACCCGCGTTACGTTTTGACGGTGCGCGGCGTCGGTTACAAGCTGAACGAGATTCCGTAATGCTTTGGTGGGTCGGTTCAGGTCTCATTGTAGTTTGGCTCATCTTGTATTTGGTTCACCCGAACGGCTGGATTCATCTCCTGCTGATCGGAGGCGTTGTCATGCTCGTGGTCCAGACTGCCGCTCATCGAAAGACTAAAGCTGCTATGAAAAACCGCCGCTAGGCCAAATCAGATCCGTGTCCGTCTGTGAAAATCTGTGGCTTGACCTGATCGCGCGGTTCGGCAACAATGCGCCTGTTTACGGCATCAAGAGCACCAGGAGATTGCTGCCATGACATTAAGTTTCCTTAGTCGACGCGTTCTCTCTCTCTTTGTTATCGGGTTGTTCACGCTGGCCACGGCCGTGGCGCAGACGGACGTCGAACGAAAAACCGTTGCCATTACTTATCCGTTGGACGAGACGGTAACGGTGAAGTTTCGTGGCACCACGCTGTTGCCGCGTTTGAAAGGCGAAGCAAAGGTCAAACGCGCCGGACGCCGCGGTACGCGCGTCGAGTTGAGCGTCGAGGATCTGCCGCGCGCTTCGGAACTCGGCGGCATTTATACGACCTACGTTCTCTGGGCAATCTCTCCTGACGGTCACGTCGACAATCTCGGTGAAATCAAACGCAGCGGCAGTACGTTCGTCGACTCTAAGCTCGACGTGACGACGCCGTTGCAGTCGTTTGCGCTCATACTCACCGCCGAGCCGCACTTCCTAATGAAAGTGCCGAGCCGCATGGTCGTCCTCGAAAACCTGCCGCCACAGAAACCAAACGGCAGCACGGTTGAGACGGTCGATGTGCGCTACATCGGCAATTCGAGTGATTACTTCAAGAACGTTCACGTGCCGGAGATCGCGGATCGCGATTATCGCGAGACGCCCGTGTCGCTGCTTGGCGCACGACAAGCAGTAGCGCTGGCGAAGTATGCCGGCGCTTCGGACGATGCGCCCGACGAACTGCAAGCTGCTGAAGATCAGTTGCAGGCCGCGGAGAAGGCGTGGCGTTTGGCCCAACCGGTCGCAGAGGTTGATATCGAAGCTCGCAAAGCGACGTCGTCCGGTGTTCACGCTGAAGAAGTGGCGGCGGCAAGAAAGGCCGCGCGTTTGCAACGTGAAGACATTCGTCGTCGCGACGACGCCGTGCGCGCCGCCGAGAAGAACGCGGATGCGCTCGAACAACAAGTGGCCCAACTGCGCGCGGCTTTGGAAAAGGAACAGCGCGCGCGTGAACTCGTTGAACGAGACCTCGGTACGGCTAATGATCAGTTGCGCGAAAAACGCGTGGAGGTTGCGCAGCTACGCGATGAGAACCAACAGCTCCGAGCGGACAGTGAAGCCGCGAAGCTGAAAGTAGCGAGGTTCGAAGGCGAGAAAGAAGCTGAGAACGCGCGCGTCGAAG
>DASXXL010000086.1:0-1556 GCA_036503085.1 Pyrinomonadaceae bacterium
AGAAGCCATACGATCGATCCGTTGTCGGTTATTGCGGCGCGAATCGGAGCAGGAACTCTGTGAGTTTTCCAAGTGTATTGTGCTGTTTGTGCCTCTTTCTCGCGGCGCAACAAGCACGCACCGGTTCGTTGACCGGGCGCATCACTGACGAACGCGAGGGCCTAATCCCTGGCGCTCAAGTAACCCTGACTGCGAGCGACGCCACACAGAAAAGCACGCTTAGCAACGCGCAGGGACTCTACACCCTCGCCTCGCTAACGCCGGGAAAATATACGTTGCGCGTTTCGGCCAAAGGCTTCGCTGCTTCTGAGCAAACAATCGATGTCGTTGCCGGCGAGCACAGCACACACAACGTCGTGTTGAGCATCGTGCTGGAAGAGAAGGTCACGATTACCGACGAGAAGAGTTTGAACGTCGATAACGCCAGCAACGCCGATGCGCTCACGCTGCGCGACAAAGATCTCGACATCCTGCCCGACGATCCCGAAGCACTGGCTGCCGCGCTGCAAGCGATGGCCGGTCCGTCTGCCGGTCCTGACGGCGGCGCGATCTATGTTGACGGTTTGACTGCGAACCGCTTGCCACCCAAACAGTCGATCCGCGAAGTGCGTATCAATCAAAATCCCTTCAACGCCGAAAACGATCGCATGGGTTCGGGTCGCATCGACATCGCCACGCGTCCCGGCCTGGACAAGTTTCGCGGCAGCTCGTTCTTCAACTTCAGCGACGAGAGTTTGAATTCGCGCAATCCTTTTGTGCCGCAACGAGCGCCGTTTCAGGCTCGTCACTTCGGCGGCAGTTTCAGTGGACCAGTGGTTGCGAAGCGCGCGTCGTTCTTCGTCGATGCTCAATACCGTGTGGTTGACGACAACGCGATCATAAACGCGACGATTCTCGATCCGTCGTTGCTCGTCACGCCTTTCAGAGAGACGCTGCTCACGCCGAATCGCAACGTTTACGTCAGTCCGCGTTTCGATTACCTCTTGAATCCGAACAACACCCTGGTCGCGCGTTATTCCTATTCACATACCGCAGCCGAGAACGTCGGCGCTGCTGATTTCTCTTTGCCCGAGCGCGCTTACGATCGTTCCAACAGCGATCAGATTCTGCAACTGATCGAAACGGCAGTGCTCAGTCCGACGATGATCAACGAGACGCGCTTTCAATATCTACACAGCCGCGCGCTGCAGAGTGGCAACAACTCCATTCCGACGATCACGGTGCAGGACTCGTTCATCAGCGGCGGTTCACAGATCGGCCGGGCCGAAGCGCGTGAGGATCGTTGGGAGCTGCAAAACTATTCGACCTTGACCACGGGTCTGCACGTCGTCAGGTTCGGCGCGCGCGTGCGTGGTGTTCGCATCACTGACGTCTCGCCGCAGAATTTCGGCGGCACGTTTGTCTTCTCCGGCGGCATCGCGCCGCAACTCGACGCCAATAATAAAATCGTGCTCGACACGAACGGTAATCCGGTGCTTGCGCCGATCACGAGTCTCGATCGTTATCGCCGCACGTTGCTGTTTCAAGGTCGTCCGGATATGCGCGCGCTCGGCGGC
>DASXXL010000087.1:0-8883 GCA_036503085.1 Pyrinomonadaceae bacterium
ACCACAGAGACACAGAGGCACAGAGAAAACCATTGAGAGACGAACTGACTTGAAATGAAGATAGTTTTCTTCGGTCTGACAATCAGCTCATCGTGGGGCAACGGCCACGCGACGTTGCTGCGTGGACTTTTCAAAGCTCTCACCGCGCGCGGCCATCGCATCACGTTCTTCGAGCGCGACGTGCCTTACTACGCGGCGCATCGCGATCTCGTCGAGTCTCCCGACATCGAGCTGCGTCTCTATCACGACTGGACCGACATCGCGGCGAGCGCACGCAAAGCAGTCGCCGAAGCCGACGTCGCAGTCGTTACTTCTTACTGTCCCGACGGCATCGCCGCAACCGAGCTCGTTTGTTCCGCAAACGTGGGTCTGCGCGTCTTCTACGATCTCGACACACCCGTCACACTCGAAGCGCTCAGCAACGGCGAACAACTCAGCTACATCGGACCACGCAGACTCTGCGACTTCGATCTGGTGTTGAGTTATACCGGCGGCGCCGCGCTCACGGCCTTGCAAGATGATCTCGGCGCACGTCGCGTTGCGCCATTGTTTGGCAGCGTCGATCCGGAGATTCATCGTCCGGCGTGTTCGCTCGCCGGTTACCAGGCCGATCTCTCGTACCTTGGAACTTACGCCGACGATCGACAACGCGTGCTCGACGAGCTGTTCATCCAAGTCGCCCGTCGTTTGCCGCAGAAGCGTTTCGTCGTCGGCGGCTCAAAATATCCGATCGATTTTCCGTGGCGGCAGAACATCTGGTACGTGCAGCACGTCGCGCCTTCGGCGCACGCCGCGTTCTTCTGCTCGTCGCCGTTGACGCTGAACATCACGCGCCGCGCGATGGCGCGCATGGGCTACTGCCCTTCCGGCCGTCTCTTCGAAGCCGCTGCGTGCGGCGTCGCGATAGTTTCCGATGAATGGGACGGACTCGACACGTTCTTTGAGCCGGGCCGCGAGTTGATCGTCGCACGCAACACTGACGATGTGATCGGAGCGATGAAGCTTCCTCCCGACGAGCTCGCGAGCATCGCACGAGCCGCTCGCGAACGGGTGTTGACGTCGCACACCGCCGCGCATCGTGCGACCGAACTAGAGCGCATCTTCGACGACTCGCTGAGTCTTCCCATGATGCAAACAGCGCATGAGAAACAGATGGTTGCTGAGGCATGAACTATGTGGGGAATTGTGCCCGCGGCAGGCGTTGGTAGCCGCATTCAACCACTCGCATTTTCGAAAGAGCTGCTGCCCGTCGGCAGCCGCAGCGAACACGGCAACGAGCGCCCGCGCGCAGTCAGCGAGTATCTCGTCGAGCGCATGATTAAGGGCGGTGCGACGCGCATCTGCTTCGTCGTTTCACCCGGCAAATCGGACATCATCGAATACTTCGGCGGCGAGATCGGCACGACCACTGTTTGCTACACGGTGCAACGAACACCGAGCGGTTTGTGCGACGCGATCTTTCGCGCGCTGCCGTTCATCGACCAGAACGAAGTGGTGCTGATCGGATTGCCGGACACGATCTGGTTTCCGGAAGACGGTTTCTGCACGCTGCGCGACGACCGGCTCTCGTTTCTCGTCTTCCCCGTTGAGCGGCCCGAGTTTTTCGACGCGGTCGTGGCGGACGAGCAGGGACGCGTGTCGCGCATTGAAGTAAAGAATGCGATTCCGAGCTCGTCGTGGGTGTGGGGCGCGTTCAAGATGCCGGGCGCGATCCTGCATCAGCTTTACGCGCTCTGGTGCAAACGCGAACGTGCGGACGAGTACATCGGCACGCTCGTCAATGCGTATCTCGCCGAAGGCGGCGAAGCGTTTTCAGTTCCGGCCGGCGAAGTTTACGTCGACGTCGGCACGCTGAACGGCTATCGCGAAGCGATGCGTGTGCTCGCGAAGCAAAACGAGATCGATTGGGAACAAACGGAAGCAAAGTGGCACGAACTGAGATGTTGACGACTGAGGAGATCAAACAGCGCGTTGAAGAGCTTGGGCAGTGGTTTCACAACCTCGATCTGCGCGGGGTGCAAACCGCTCCCGATCATTTTCTCGGCGACTATCCGCAGACGAAGTGGCAGCGGTTCTCGGCTTCGATCCCGGAAGACCTGACGGGAAAGTCCGTGCTCGACGTCGGCTGCAACGCGGGCTTCTATTCGCTGCAGATGAAACGCCGCGGCGCCGAGCGCGTCGTGGGGATCGACACGGACGAACAGTACCTGGCCCAGGCGCGCTTTGCGGCAAGAGTGAGCAACGCGGAGATCGAGTTTCGCAATCTGTCGGTTTATCGTGTCGCCGATCTGCGCGAGCAGTTTGATCTCGTGCTGTTTATGGGCGTGCTGTATCACCTGCGCCATCCGCTGCTCGCGCTCGAACTGCTTCACGAATACGCCGTCGGCGATCTGCTTGTCACGCAATCACTGCTGCGTGGCTCCAGGGAAACAACGAATGTGTCCGGCGATTTTCCGTTTTGGGAAGAGGACATTTTTGCGGACGACGCGTTTCCGCGCATGTACTTCGTCGAGAAACGATTCGCGAACGATCCGACCAACTGGTGGATTCCCAACCGCGCCTGCTTCGAAGCGATGTTGCGCAGCACCGGCTTCGAGATCCTGGACCATCCCGAAGACGAGGTCTTCATCTGCCGCCGCACGGACATACCCGGGCCGGTGAAATACACGGACGAACTGCGGGAGATCACGCGATGATCGAAGCAGTGATGTTTTGGAACGAACCGAATAACAAGTCGCACTGGGATTTCGAGATCGATCCTGACTGGAGCAAGTTTGCGGCGATGGTGAAACTCGCGTCGCAAGCCGTGCGCGCTGAGCAGGCAGAACTCACGCAAGTGCTCGGCGGCATCTCGCCGATCGATCCGGCGTTCATCCGCAACATGGAAGCGAAGGGCGTTTTGAGTTGCCTCGACGTTGTTGCCTTACACGGTTTTCCGCTCGACTGGAACCATTGGACCATTGACGAGTGGCCGGACAAGATTCAGGAGATTCGCGACGTCACGCAGTTGCCAATCTGGGTTTCGGAAGTCGGCGCTTCGACCTTCGGCGCGGAAGAGATTCAGGAGTTTGGCTTGAAGCGTTCGGCGGAGTTGTTGATCGACCGAGTGCCGCGCATTCACTGGTACAGTCTTTACGATCTCCCGAAAGCGTGGCCCGCGACGACGCGTCACCGCGAGGCTGAAGGTTCGGCTTACTATCGCCACTTTCACATGGGTCTGGTGGACGAAGACGGAAATCCGAAGCGTGCGTTGTGGCAGTTTGCGGACTACGCGCCGGCGCTCGGTATCTGCCAGTGGTTTCACTTCGAGGACCACCGGCTCGACGCGGCGGTTGAGTGGTTCGAGCGCCTGGGAGTGCGTTACCTGCGCACCGGGTTGAGCTGGTCAGATAGCGAACGGCCGAATTACGAAGCGTGGTTCGATCGCATGATGAAAGCGCTCGAGCAATTCGACGTGACGGTCACGTTTTGCTTCACGCCGGAGTCGAAAGGTATCAATCCACATCACACGAGCGCGCCGCGCAACCCGGAAGAATACGCCGACTTCTGCGCCCGCATGGTCCGCCGCTACGCGAAGTAAAATCTTTCTTCGTAATCCCGGTTTAAGCTAGAATCCGCTCATTATGATCCCCCAGACATCTTCTCACTACCCGTCTCGCTCAGTTCTGTTTCTAGTCGTAGTCGCTCTGCTGGTCGCTCCGCTCGGCGCGATGCGGACGAGCTTTGCCGCCGGCGAGGATTGGCGTCCGATCGAACCCGCAGAGCTCGCGCTCAAAGCGCCGGTCGTCGAGCCAAACGCGGATGCCGAAGCGATCTTCTGGGACATTCGCGTGGACGACGGCGGCGCGAACGATCTCGTTCTCTCCCATTACGTGCGCATCAAGATCTTCAACGAGCGCGGGCGCGACAAGTACAGCAAGATCGACATTCCCTACATCAACGGCGTCAAGATCAAAGACGTCGCGGCCCGAACGATCAAAGTAGATGGCTCGATCATCGAGCTCGCCAAGACCGACATCATCGAGAAGACGGTCGTCAAAGCCAGCGGCCTGAAGCTGCGCACGAAAACGTTTGCCTTCCCCGGCATCGAGCCCGGCGCGATCATCGAGTACAAGTGGAAGGAAGTTCGTTCCAACTCGTCGGCAAATAATCTGCGGCTGCAGTTTCAGCGCGACATTCCCGTCCAAACAGTCACCTATCACATCAAGCCCGCGGGTTCATCAGTGATGGACGTCAGGCCGTTCAACATGGACGAGCCGAAGTTTGAAAAGGAGAAGAACGGGTTTCAGGTAACGACTGTCAAAAATATGCCGGCGTTTAGCGAAGAACCGATGATGCCGCCGGAGGACAGCGTGCGAAAGTGGGCCACCGTCCGCTACCTGACGATCTTCTCGATGTTGCTCGGTTACAACATGGTTGCCGCGCAGGTCTATATCGGCTTCAAGCCTTACCTGAAAGTGGATAAGGAGATCAAACAGAAAGTAGCCGAGATAACCGCGGGCGTGGACTCGGCGGAAGCTCAGATCGACAAGATATTCGAGTTCTGCCGCAATAACATCAAGAACACCAGCGACAAGAGTCTCGGCTTCACGGAAGACGACATCGAGAAGCTGAAAGAGAACAAGAAACCTTCCGACACGCTCAAGCGCGGCATTGGACCAGCGTTCGACATTGATCTCCTGTTTGCCGCGATGGTCAACGCTGCGGGATACGAAGCACACCTCGCGTTGCTGCCGGATCGCGGCGAACGCCTTTTCGATCGCGACGTCTTCGTTCCCGGTTCGCTGCGTTCCTGGAACATCGCCGTGCGCTTTGGTACGACGTGGAAGTTTTTCGATCCCGGTTTACAGTTCATCGCGCCGGGCATGTTGCGCTGGCAGGAAGAAGGTGTGGACGCGCTGATTGTCGACGAGCATCCTGTTTGGGTCATAACTCCCGTTACCGACGCGCAGAAGTCAAAAGAGAAACGCAGCGCGAAGCTGCGGCTCGATGAGAACGGCACGCTCGAAGGCGACGTGACAGTCGAGTACAGCGGACATCTGGCGGTTGAACGGAAGGTGTCGAACGAGGACGATTCGCCGGCTCAGCGTGAAGAGAATTTGAAAGAGATGGTGAAGGACCGGCTCAGCTCGGCGGAGCTTACGAACATCGTGATTGAGAACGCCACCGATCCCGTCAAGCCGTTCATCTACAAGTATCACGTGCGCGTTCCGGACTATGCGCAGAAAACGGGCAAGCGTCTCTTTTTTCAGCCCGGTTTTTTTACCAAAGGCATCAGCGCGTTATTCAGCGCGGGCACGCGGCGCTATCCGATCTACTTTCATTACCCGTGGTCCGAAGAAGACAAGATCACGATCGAATTGCCGAAGGGTTACGCGCTGGACAACGCGGATCGGCCCGCGCCAATCAACGCCGGCGCCACTTCACAACACGAGATCAACATGGGTGTGACGAAGGATCAGACCTTGTTGCAATACAACCGCCGCTTCTTCTTCGGCACTCCGGCGCTGCTTCTGTATCCGGTCGAGAAATATGACGTGATCAAGCAGCTTTTCGAGGAGGTGAACAAGGCCGACAACCACATCATCACCCTCAAACAAGTGGCCTCGACGAACTGAGCGGTCAGGGTTTCTGCGCGGAGATGACGCGCATCTGCGCGGGGAAGCTCATTTGATTGTTTGGAAAAAACTCGCGCACGGCTTCCTGCACTTCCAAACCGGCGCGGCGTGCATCGTCGGCACTGAGCGTCGCGAGTTTTTCTCGCAGCGTTCCCGAAGTCGACGAGCGCAATTTCCAGAACTCTTCCACGTTGAGCGGCGCTTCGATGCGGAAGTTCAGTTCCCGCTCGCGGACGTTCGTCGCTCCTGCTTCGGCTAACAAGCCCGCCAACTTCCCGGGTTCGGCGAAACGAAACGCGCCCGGCGCGTCAGGTTCAGCGGGCGGCATCGGAACATAACGCGACATCACCTTCGTCACCATCGATGTAAACGGATTCAACTCACTCGGGCCCCACACGACGAAACACAACGCGCCTCCTGGTTTGGTGACACGCAACATCGCTCGTAACGCAACGATCGTGTCGGGAAAGAACATCACGCCGAGTCGACTTACCGCCGCGTCGAAAGAGTCGTCGTCAAACGGCAACGCGTCCGCGAGGCACTGACGAAAGTTAACGTTCGTTATGCCACGTCGCTGCGCTTCTGCTTCCGCCGTCGCAACCATCGCGGGTACCGCATCCGTGCACGTCACCGAACCAGTTGGTCCAACGTGCTCGGCGATCGTGAGCGATGGCTCGCCTGGGCCACCGGCCACGTCCAACACCGACTGACCCTCGGAAATGCGCGCGTCCTCGATGATCGCCGCGGTTAACGGCGCAAACATGGTGCGGATTGTGGCGCTGTGCTCGCGCCACGCCGCTGCGTTGTCGTTCCACTCGCGTAATACTTCGCTCATCTGCTCCATTCTCCTACGAAGTTCCCTTGGCGCGGCAAGTTTATCGCTCGCGAATTGACTGGTCAAAAAATCAGAAATTGGATATTGTGCTGGTCCTGTTCGAATAAGGTGCGCTGTTTATGGACCGTAATCCAAAACGCTCGGCGTTGATGGTGCTCGCCGGAGGTCTTGTTGCGGGGACCTTCGACATCACCTACGCGTGTGTGTACTGGGCCATCAAAGTCGGTGCGCCGCCGACGCGAATATTCCAGTCCGTCGCGCGAGGTCTGCTGGGCCCGGCAAGTTTTCGCGGAGGCGCGAAGACAGCGGCGCTCGGTTTGTTCCTGCACTACTTCATCGCCATCACGATGTCGGTGTTCTACTATTTCGTCGCACGCAAGTGGGCGCTGCTGCACAGATATTGGCTTCGCTGCGGCGCTATCTATGGACTCGGTCTTTTCCTCTTCATGACCTACGTCGTAGTTCCTCTCTCTGCTGCGCGTGGCGGCGCATCGCCGGGCAAGCTCTGGATCGGTTTGAGTATCCTCGTCCACATGTTTCTCATCGGCGTCCCGATCGCCTACTTCACGCACCGCGCCATCGATTCGAAATAACTGGAACGGCCATTGCCGCGCTCACGGCAGCGAGGTTTTGGCTCGCTTACCTGCGGTCTCTGTCCTCTTTTGCCGCGGCACAATGGTCGTGCCGGACCGTTTAGCCCCATTCTTTCTCGTCCCAACCTCCGCATGTTCAAAAAAATTCCTAACTGGTCTGATCTAG
This sequence comes from Pyrinomonadaceae bacterium, assembly GCA_036503085.1. GTDB lineage: Bacteria > Acidobacteriota > Blastocatellia > Pyrinomonadales > Pyrinomonadaceae > PSRF01. The sequence continues at coordinate 7,213 of DASXXL010000087.1, forward strand.
CCGGCAACTCTCGTCTCGGCCAACGCCTGGCTGTGTGCTTCGGCCTGCTGATCGCCAGCTTGATTCTGCTCGGCGCGCTCAGTCTGCATCAGTTGCGCAACCTCGACTCGGCCATCACTGAGATAGTCGATCAGGAGTGGGCCAAGGTCGAACTCTCACGCCTCGCGCAGTCTCATTCAAACCATAATAATCGCATCACGATGACGGTGTTCCTGGTCAAGGACGAGCAGGAACGACAGGCACTTCTCACCGAACGAGCGCGTCACAGCGACGACGTCGATGGACTGATACGCGAGCTTATCGTGCGCGCCAAGACTCCCGATGAGCGACTGCTACTCGAGAATGTCATACGCTGCCGCGCCATCTACGTTGAAAGCTATCGCGCCGCGTTACACAAACTCATTGACGAAAAGCAACCCGAAGCCGCGAGAGAGATCATGACTCACGTCGCGGAGCCCCGCATGGTCGACTATCACAACGCGTGGGACGCTTACGTCAACTACCAGGGCCAGCAAATGGACCTCGCCCAGACGCGAGAAGCTGCCGCAGCCGAAAAGATCCGCAAGACCAGTTTTCTGCTGATCGCTCTGGAAGTTTTGCTGTCCATCTTCATCGCGGTGTTCGTCATCCGCACCATCGGCCGTCACATTCAAACGCGAAAGAAATCGGAACTACAGTTGGTGCAAGCGCGCGGCGATCTCAAGCGCAAGGTGATCGAGCGGACCGCCGAGTTGACACAAACCAATGAAGCGCTGTTACGCGAGTTGCGGCAACGTGAAGAAGCCGAAAGCCGCCGGCAGGTGCTGTTCGACATTACGCAGGGCGTTAACACCACTTCGAATCTGAACGAGCTCCTGCAGTTCATTCACAAAGAGATCGGCAAGGTGCTCTACGCCGAAAACTTTTTCGTGGCGCTGCACAATCCGGCGACGGGACTGCTGACGATGGAGATCTTCATCGATCGGTACGACGAGGCGCCGCCGCCGATGAAACTGGGACGAAGCCGCACGGCTTACGTGTTGCGCACCGGACATCCGGTGCTGATCACGCCCGAGTCATTCGCCGAGTTGGTCGCGGCGGGTGAGGTCGAATCAATCGGTACCCCACCCGCTTCGTGGCTGGGTGTTCCCTTGGAAACTCCGTCGGGTGTTATCGGCGTGCTCACGGTCCAACATTACGACGACGTAAATGCCTACTCGGAAAACGACGTAGCGTTTCTGCATTCGGTCGGTGGCCACGTTGCTTTAGCGATCGAGCGCCAGTTCGCGGAAGACGCGCTGCGCCAGAGCGAACAGCGCTATCGCGACCTCGTCGAAAATGCTCACGAGCTCGTTTATTCACACGATCTCGACGGCAACTACACCGCCGTCAACAACGCTTGCGAGCGCGTCAGCGGCTACACGCGCGAAGAATGTCTCAAGCTGAATCTGACGCAGGTAGTTGCGCCCGAAGATCTGGGTCGCGTGCGCTGGGCGCTGGGGACGAAGAGCATGGGCAAGACGTCGTCGGCTTACGAGTTGAACATCATCGCCAAAGACGGCCGCAAGGTGACGCTCGAAGTGAACTCGCGTCTGATGCATCGCGACGGCGTGCCGTATGCGGTCCACGGCATCGCGCGCGACATCACCTTGCGCAAGCGCGCTGAGATGGAGCGGCAGGCGATCGCGGACG